>CAYQAQ010000171.1:0-5476 GCA_964415495.1 uncultured candidatus Brocadiaceae bacterium
AGGCCGAATATCAGCGGTATCGCACCATTCAGCAGAAGCTCGACTATGAACAGCGGCTCGATGCTTCTGAAGACGAAGTCATTGGCGAATTGGTTCAAGAGGGACTGATCGAACTCGATCGCCACCTCGCGATCATTGATCGCTATCGCGATGACTATGCTTCTCTGGTCGACGTCCGGGACGTTCTCAATGGCGGCAATCCGATTCATCTCATCGGCTTGGATCTCAGCGATGGCAATGATCGCTTCGCCGCCGCCGTCAAAGGCAGCTATGTCAGCTGGGTCGAGGAACTTGGCTGGCTCACCTCGGGACTGGTTAAGCTCGCTGAAGACCTCAATCAACAGAGCGGCACCGTGCCGGTCGCCTTTGAGCGCGCCGCCCACGATACCCAGGACGAAGTCGACGCTTGGTTCGGTGCTGACTATCTGCACGACGCTGGCGTCGGCGGCTTATATCTGCCCGCCGCAACGCTGAGTACGATCGCTGATGCCCGACTGCGTCAGGGCGGGCCGCAGGATAACCTCGAGCGTTTTGATCGCGTCCGCTTTCTCAATCAGGTCCGTGGCCTGGGCGGCTTCGTGACCGCCTACATCGACGCGCCCTTCCTCGCCAATCGCCGACCGAAGAACATTCGCTCCAAGGCACCGACGATCGAAACCGAAGTGCGTTCGATCGGCAGCAAGACCGGCTTCCGCGGCTTCCCATATCCGCTGGTGCTCGTGCATCGCGATCGGTCCATGGACTGGTCGGCCGGCATTGGCTGGGAAGAGACCTATTGGGGCAATGCCTTCGGCAAAACCCGCATTCCCTTTGTGACTGAACGGCATCCGGCCCTGCATGAAGGAACCCCTGTCAGTATTTACGGCCTGGATGCTCAGGGCCGCATTAATGCCGCGTTGGCATCCGGCGGCACGATGAAGACCAAAGGCGTCATCGGCTTCACCAAGGATCGGGTCACCGATCTGCTGCCGCTGGTCTTCCTCTGTGAACGCAGCCGCATTTTCGGGGTATTCGATCCGCGCTTGATGATTCCGCTGGCGACCGTCAGTGTGCTCAGCGCCACGCGGGATTCCTCGCCCAATTTCTTCCATGTCGAAAGTGCCGCGAGCCATGCTGCGGCAGCCGTGTTCACCGAGCCTGGTGTGCCGCTGCGCATTACCGCAACCCAGGGTCAAGTCGGCAATCGCATGATTTTAACGGGGCATGCCGCCCTCGAGCGCAGTGGTGTGGACGACGCGAAGGCTTTGGCCACTGGCATCGCGCCAGGGAATCTCTCCGACCTGACCGCGCTCGATAGCGCTGAGGACATTTTCCGGCTCAATGATGAACGCCTCGCGATGCTGCGCCGCAATGGTATCAACCCCGAAAGCTTGATCGGCTTGCATTCGCTTTCGGAACGCCATCTGGAAAGTGCGCGCGAAGCCCTGGTGCAACGCGATTATGAAACCGCTATCGGCGAAGGGCAGACTGCCTGGGCTTTGGCTGGTCGCGTCTATCCGAGCGTGCTCAACACCGCCAACGACATCGTCTATGGCTTGGTGGTGATGCTGTTGTTCGCGATCCCCTTTGCGTGGATCTGCGAACGTCTATTCGTGTCGGGTTCGACCATCCCCCGCAAGGTCACCGGCTTCATCGGCTTCTTCGTGGTCGTCTTCCTGTTCTTCTTCTTCTTCCATCCTGCCTTCAAATTGGCGACGACGCCGATGGTGCTCTTCCTCGCCTTCGTGATCCTGATCATGAGTACGTGGGTCATCGGATTGCTCTACAATCGCTTCGAATTTGAAATGGAGCAGATCCGCATGTCCGGTTTGGGCATGCACAAAGCCGACGTCAGCCGTCTGGGCACTTTGTTCGCCACGGTCGGTCTCGGCATTAGCAACATGCGTCGCCGTCCGATGCGCACCTTCTTGACCGCGTTGACTGTGGTCTTGATGACCTTCATCCTGCTGACCTTCGCCAGCTTCAATCCGAACGTCGGTTCGCAGCGCCTGGGCCTGGACGCCGCGCCGCCGTACAGCGGTCTCTTGATCCGTCAAAACGGCTGGGTCGAACTGGCGCCGCAAGTCCAGAACCGCATTCGGCGCGCCACCGCTGCGCACTTCGACATGCACCCCACGCGATGGATGGCGCCAGGACCGACCCAACCGAAATTCCCGTTGGCCGGCCCGCAAGGCATGGCCGATGTTGTCGGTGTCGTCGGCATCACCAATGATGATCCCAGTGGCATCAGCGATGCCTTGCTGCGCGGTATTGGCAACGACGCTGCGCGCGGTTTGGCCGCCGATGCCGAGTGGTTGTTCCTGCCTCGAGATGTGCTGACACGCTTGGGCGCGGAGATCGGTGACGAGATCCGTCTGCGCGGCATACCCTTCAAAGCAGGCCTGATCGATCAGAATCGGCTCTCAATCCTGACTGTGCTCGGCGGCGATCCCATCACACCGCTGGCGTATGACCCGAGTGACCGCGCTCGTCAGGATGAGAATGCCCGCCTGACGGCACTCGCAGGCGATGGCGCGCCGCCGGAAGAAGCCGGCTCGGCCACCCATCTCAGCCCTGCCGCCGTCGCTATCGGCTCAGCGGATGCCCTTCAGCGACTCGGTGCCGATTTGCGCGCCTTGGCCCTGACTCCGAAAGATCGGACGGTCAACATCCCGCTGGAGGCTGAAAAATTGGCACGCCAAGTTGCCGCAACGCTGCGCGTCGGCACCGCCGACGAATCGTATCTGCTGACCTCGGTCGGGCGGATGTCGGTGGCCGGGTTAGGCGCCGTGCTGATTCCCCTCATTTTAGGTGGTTTGATCATCTTCTCGACCATGCTCAATTCGGTGGCGGAACGCGGCAAAGAGATATTCATCTTCTCGGCGCTAGGCTTGGCTCCGATCCATGTCGCGGCGTTGTTCCTGGTCGAGGCCTCGATCTACGCCGTACTGGGTGGCCTCGGCGGCTACATGCTCGCCCAGTTGATCATCTCGACGTTGGGCTTCCTGGCGGATCTCGGCTACGGGGTCAGACCGGATATTAATTACTCCAGCTTTACCGCCGTGGCCACCATTCTCCTGGTCATGGCCACCGTGCTGATGTCCGCAATGTATCCGGCTTGGATCGCCTCAAAGGCGGCGAATCCCGGTACAGTGGACTTCAAGGTTCCCGACCCGGAAGGCGATCGACTGAACATCGCCTTCCCCTTCACCGTCGCCGCGCGCGATGTGCGCGGGCTCTGCGCGTTCATCACCCGCTACTTCGACAGCAATACCGAAGCCGCCGGCGGCTGCTTCACGGCTGCTGAGGCCCGTATGACCGGGGAAGGCACCCGCTTCGAAGTGAGTTCCAAGATCTGGCTGGCACCCTTCGATCTCGGCATCAGCCAGCAGTTCCTGATGTCGTGCCGCCCGACCGATGTGCGCGCGATCTATTCGGTGCACTTGACGCTCGATCTCCTCTCCGGCCAACGCTCGGCCTGGAAACGTACCAACCTCGCCTTCCTCAAGGACCTGCGTCAGCAGTTCCTCGTGTGGCGTACCCTCGCCCCGGAAACCATGGACCAGTACCGTGCCGATGGTGGTGACGAGGACGCCCGCAAGCGCCTGGTCGCCCGTGCCGCCGAAGAAGCCAATACTACCGCTGATTCGGCTACCTTGCCGGCCGCCGGAGGTGTGGCGTGAGTATACTGCGCGATAAAGAACTCAACCAATACCGCGATCTGGTCAAGCCGGCTTCGCTAGTCGAAGAAGGCTTCAACTGGAAGTCGGTCCTGGGTGCCATCTTCGTCGGCCTAATCATGCTGCCGGCGACGATGTACATGACCCTGGTCATCGGCGAGACTAATATTTCGGCGGCAGGCAAATGGGTGACGGTGATCCTGTTTCTGGAAATGGCCAAACGGGCGCGCACCGCCCTGAAGCCGGCTGAGATCTTCATTCTTTTCGCAATGGCCGGCACGCTGGCGCATAGCACGACGCAGAATTTCTTCTTCCGCCAATTCTTGGTGCAATCAGAAGCGGCGCGTAGTTTCGGCATGGGCGACCTGTTCCCGACGTGGTTTGCACCCAGCGACCCCGACGTACTCGATCAGCGCAGTTTTTTCATGGCGGAATGGTTCATTCCACTCTTGCTGCTCTTTGTGACCGGCGTCGTGCACAAGTTGGATACCTTGGTGCTGGGTTATGGTCTGTTCCGCATCGCGAGCGACGTCGAAAAGCTGCCCTTCCCGATGGCCCCGATGGGCGCGGCTGGTGTGACCGCCCTTTGCGAAAACCAAGCTGAGAAGCAAGGCTGGCGTTGGCGAGTCTTCTCAATCGGTACGGCGCTTGGGTTGTTATTGGGTGGCCTATACGCAGCGATACCGGTACTGACATCGACCTTCCTGAAAGAACCATTCCAGCTCTTCCCGATCCCATGGTTTGAAACGTCGACCAAGACTCAGGATTTCTTACCGGCGGTAGCGACCGGCATCAGTTTCGACTTCGGCCACTTCTTCCTCGGCATGGCCTTGCCGTTCTTCGGCGTGCTTGGGGCATTCATTGGCGTCGTCGTGACGATGATTGCCAATCCCTTGCTCTTTGCGGCGGGCTTCTTGCCGAGTTGGAAGAAGGGAATGACCACCGTTCAGATCATGTTCGCCAACCATGTCGACTTCTATCTGAGCTTCGGCATCGGTTTAGGGCTGGCCGTAGCGGCAATCGGCATTTGGCAATGTATTCAGAGTGTGCGCGATCGGCGCCGAGGGGGTAATCTCGATGCCCCGGGCGCAACCGCCGCCCCCGTCGTTATCAATCGCAATCGCGGCGACATCCGACCGTGGCTGATCGTGGTGGTGTATGTCGTCAGCTCGATCTTCTATATCTGGTTGTGCGGCGTGCTCCTCGACTGGGACTTCCGTGGCAGCTCGCTGCTGTGGATGCTGATCTTCTTCGCCTTCGTCTACACTCCCTTGATGAGCTACGTCACGGCGCGTCTCGAAGGTCTCGCTGGGCAGGTATTGGACATTCCCTTCGTCAAAGAAGCCGCATTCATTTTCTCGGGCTACAAAGGCATCGAGATTTGGTTGCTGCCGATCCCCTTGCACAACTACGGTGCTGGCGATGTGGTACAGTATCGCGTCGCCGAATTGGTCGGCTGTTCCTTCCGCTCGATCTGGAAACTGGCGATGTTTACCACGCCGCTGATTTTCATCCTCTCGGTAGTGTATGGTCAGTTCATTTGGTCGCTGGCGCCGATCCCGAGTGCGATCTATCCGTATGCCCAAGAGCTGTGGGATCTGCAGGCGCGTAATACCTGCTTGGTGTGGTCGTCGACCATTTCCGGCTTCAGTCCGTTCATGGCGGCGCTCAAACCAGGCGTGCTCGCCTTGGGTGGTGTGCTTGGCATGGTCACCTATTGGGGCCTCGCCACCTTTGGCTTGCCCGTGCTTCTGGTCTATGGCGTCGTCAAGGGCCTGGGGCAAAGCATTCCGCAATCCCTCATCACGGAATTGGCG
>CAYQAQ010000171.1:5486-6675 GCA_964415495.1 uncultured candidatus Brocadiaceae bacterium
GGTGCGCTCTTCGGCCGCTACGTCATGGCCAAGCGCTTCGGTGCCGACCGTTGGCGTCAGATCTCGATGGTCCTGCTCGCCGGCTACGGTTGCGGCTCCGGTCTGATCATGATGTTCGCCGTCGGCGTCAAGTTCCTGTCTGCCGCCGTTTTCCAGCTCCCGTATTGAGATCATCCCATGTCCGAACAAGCCGCCCCCACCACCAGCGCCTACCACAGCTATTGGGATCCTGAAAAGGACCCCCGTCACGGCGGTTACGCGGCAGGCAAGGACGTCATCGTCCGCGCCCGCGACGTGAAGAAGATCTACAAGGCCGATTCACCCTCGCCAGTGCACGCCTTGCGCGGCATCAGCATGGAGATCTACAAGGGTGAATACCTTGCCATCATGGGGCCCTCAGGCTCAGGCAAGTCGACCTTTTTCAACGCCATCGGTGGTCTGGATCGTCCAACCTCGGGCCAAGTCTATATTGACGAAGTGGATATTGCCCAGCTTGATGCCAAGGAATTGGCCTGGCTGCGCTGCCGCAAGATCGGCTACATCTTCCAGAGCTACAATCTCATTCCGGTGATGACCGCGCTCGAGAACGTCATGCTGCCGATGACTTTCGCCGGCACGCCCCCCGACGAAGCGCGGCACAAGGCCTTCGAGCTGCTGGTGTTGGTCGGCCTCAAGGAGCGCCCCGATAACAAGCCAAGCGAACTGTCCGGCGGTCAGCAGCAACGCGTGGCGATTGCGCGCAGCTTGGCCAATGACCCCGCGATCATTCTGGCTGACGAACCGACGGCCAATCTCGACTCGAAGACCGGTATGGAGGTCATCAAACTGATGACCGAACTCAAAGAGAAGAAGGGCGTGACCGTCATTTCGGCTACCCACGACCACGAAATGCTCGCCATTTCGGACCGCGTGCTGTGGATCAAGGACGGCACCGTCGACCGCGTCGAACTGCGCGAAGACCTCAAGATCGAGAAGGGCTCGATTCACTAATCGGGTTTCAGGTTTCAGGCCGTTGTGCATCGCTGCTCATCCTGCCGGTGCATGCTGCGTGCACGAACGGGCTCCATTGCTTGCCCCTCGGTGCGGGGTTGATCGACTGCGCCCATGTCCGCGCCAGCCCCCTCTTCCCGCCGTCCCTGGGCACCGGTCCTGGTGATTGCCGTCGTGCTGGGGCTCGCTGGCGCTTGGG
>CAYQAQ010000172.1:0-6652 GCA_964415495.1 uncultured candidatus Brocadiaceae bacterium
AGCCTCCCAGCCCGCCGTCACCAATTCGCTTGCCACACGATCACGACGACTGGTAGCCATGCCGCCGGAACGGCGCGTCATCTCATCGCGCACGGTGGCGCGGATTTCATCGAGCAACGCTTCCTGCCACCCGGTGAGAATACCTTCGCCGACGGCCTTGGCGTCGGCCCAGGTCAGGCAATACAGATAATCGAGTCGCTCGGGCGTGCCCATGCGATCGGTGAATGTCGCCAGGAAAGACGGCTCATGGAAATCGCGCATGCGACTGGCGTCGCTCAGCGCCACGTGGCGTTCAACGAGGAAATAGACGAGCTCCTCATCCTCGCTGCTGAGTCCCAGGCGACGGGCGACAGGCTCGACCATCATCGCGCCACGCGCGACATGACCGCGACCCATATATTTGCCCACGTCGTGCAACAGCAAGCCGAGCACCAGCAGATCCTTACGCCGGATCTGCGGCCAGATGCCGCGCATAGCGGTCAAGCCATTGCTCTGCCCCTGAGCGAAGCGATCGAGATGGCCCACCGCGATCAGGGTGTGCTCGTCGACGGTGTATTGATGATAGGAATCGAATTGCATCAAGCAGGTGATATTGCCGAATTCGGGCAAATACGCACCGAGCAGCCCACTGTGATGCATGTCGGTGAGGATCGGTTTGACGCGACCGACATCGCCGAGGATATCCAAGAACACTCGGCCGATAACGGGATCGCGCCGGATGTCGTCGGTAATGATCTGGAGATTGGCGCGAATGAGACGCTGGAGTTCCAAGGCGATGCGCAGATCACGTTGCTGGGTGGTCCGACACATGCGTAACAGCCGTGCCCCGGCGTCCGGTCGCAACCAGAATCCGGTCTTATCGTTGAGATAGACCTTACCTTCCACGCTGGTGAAATCGCTGTCGATGACTCGGCGGCTGAGCACCAGAATCGGTTTGCGTCCCAGATGACCCAAGGCCCGCAGTCGGCTCAAAGCCAGTTCAACCGTGCGGTGGACCTTGGTCACCAAATCATAGTGGCGCCGCATCAGATGTTCGACGTCGCGCAAGCGGCTGACATCCGCGTAGCCCAATTGCTTGGCGATGCGCAGCTGATCCGCGAGCTGAAACACATCATGTTTGCGCCCGTGATGGAAGTGGGTCAAACTGCGAATCAGCAACAGATGGCTGGTGGCTTCGATGACGCCGGCGAGATCATCGCGGTCGATAACTTCGAGTTGCTCCAGCGCGAGCAGATTGCGGCCGCCATACAAGGTGAAGGCGATATTGCACAGCAGCTGAATGTCGCGCAGGCAGCCCGGGTTCGACTTGAGGTTGGTCTCCATCAAGAACAGGCTCTCGCTGGTCTTGGCGCGCCGTTCCTGCAGTTCGCTGACTTTGTACTTGAGGAATTCTTTGCCGCGCTTCTTGCGCCACGTGGTCAGCAGCTCACTGAGTTTGTGTTCAACGGTCACCGACCCGTCGATGCGCCGCCCTTCGATCACAGCGGTCGCAGTGACGAAGTCCTCGCGAATGATGTGGTCGAGTTCGCCCAGGCTGCGCATGCTGCCGCCAACCTGGAAGCCGACATCCCAGCACAGGGTCTGGAAATCTTGATTGCCGGTGGTGACCCAGCCCGGCGCACGACCGTCATCGACGAGAACCAGGGTATCGAGATCGCTGCCAGGATTCATCTCGCCGCGACCGTAGCCGCCAATGGCACAGATGGTCACCCAGCGCTCGTAGTCCTTCATGGTCGCGCCAGCACTGAAGAAAGCGCGGCGCGCCAAGCAGCGCACAATGGCATCGGTCAGGCTGGTGATCCAGGTGCAGACATCGACGCCGGTGATCTCGTTGATGTGCTCCAGCGCCTTGCGATGGATGGCCTCGAGCTCGCGCTTGCGCAAGGCTTTGACCGTGGCCACGAACTCGTTGCGCGCCAGATCGGCCGTGGCCGACAGCTCGGCATTCCAATGCGGGGCCATGGGAACATTGACGACGTGGGAGGTTTCGGTCCGGGCATCCGGGGCTCCGGACGACCGGGAATCTTTCAGCATGGTTTGGTGTTACCGCCAGCCAACGCTGCATGAAGCGACATCCCGGGTCGGTTCCATCCCACTTGCATACGAGTCTGCCAGACTTCAGGACTTCCGGACCACCAGTCTGGAGCAATGATGCTCTGCCATGCCATCGTTGGTCGTCCATCCGCTCGCTGCACCCGTCACCACCACGTGGACCGTTCCCGGCTCCAAAAGCATCACCAATCGCGCCCTGGTCCTGGCCGCGCTGGCCGAGGGCACCACGATCATCGAGAACGTGCTCGATAGCGACGATACCCGGCGCATGCGCGAGTGCCTGCGCGCGCTCGGCATCGCCATCCGCGAGGTCCAGCAACCGAAAGCGGATGGCGGCACCACCTCGGCACTGATCGTGCAGGGCGGTCGCAGTCGGCTGCGCCCGCCCGGCGAACCGCTCCACGTTGGCAACAGCGGCACCACGGTGCGCTTCTTGGCGGCGCTGGCGGCGCTGGTGCCAGGCCCCGTCACCTTGGTCGGCAACGAAGCGATGGCCCGACGTCCAATCGACGACCTCATCACCGGTCTGCGCCAGCTCGGCGTCGCGGTCGAATGCGCCACCGGCTGTCCGCCCCTAACCGTGCAAGGTGGTCGACTCACTGGCGGTGCCGTGACCATGCGCGGCGATCGCTCCAGCCAGTATTTTTCAGCCCTGTTGATGGCTGCCGGTTTGGCCGAAGACGATGTCACGGTCTCGATTGATGGCACCCTGGTCAGTCGCCCCTACGTCGCCATGACCGCGCGCATGGTGGCTGACTTCGGCGGCAAGATCGAAGACACGGCCGACGGCGGCTTCCGCGTGCGGCGCGCCGCCGGCTATCGCGCGCGCTCGTACTTCGTCGAACCCGACGCTTCGGCCGCCAGCTATCCCTTCGCACTGGCGATGGCGACGGGATCGACCATCACCGTGCCCGGCCTGACCGGCACCTCGCTGCAAGGCGACTATCAGTTCACGCGCATCTGCGAACAGCTCGGCGGCCGGGTGCAAACCGTCGGCACCAGTACCGTGATCACCGGCCCCAGCCAGTTTCCCGGCATCGATATCGACATGCATCACATCTCCGACACCGTGATGTCGCTGGCCGCCATCGCCCCCCTCGCGACGGGACCGACCACGATCCGCAATGTCGCCAACATTCGGATCAAGGAATGCGACCGCTTGATCGCCACCGTCACCGAACTGCAACGTCTGGGCCAACAGGTCGAGCATGGCGAGGATTGGCTGACCATCCATCCCCGTCCGATCACCCCGGCCAAAGTCGAGTGCTATGACGATCACCGCATTGCCATGAGCTTTGCCATTCTCGGCTGCGCCCGTCCCGGTGTGATCATTGCCGATCCGTTGTGCGTTGCGAAGACATATCCGCGTTTTTTTGATGATTTGGGGGCTGTCGCCCGATCCGGAAGTCCGGAAGTTCGGAAGTCCGGAAGTCTCTCGGATCAGGTTCAATCGTGATCACGCATACCATTCTGCTTACTTCCCTCCACCTCGACCGAACCTCTGTGATGCAAGACTTCCGGACTTCCGGACTTCCGGACTTCCGGACTTCAAGATGCTAAGGATCATCGCCGGCACCTGGAAGGGCCGCCGTATCGCCGCTCCCCCCGGATTGGCGACCCGGCCGGTGACCGACCGCATCAAGCAATCGCTGTGCGATTGGCTCGGCGATGTCACCGATGTCCGCGTGATCGATGTCTGCGCCGGATCGGGTTCCTTCGCCTTCGAGATGGCCAGCCGCGGTGCGAAGGAAGTCCACGCGATTGAACTCGCCACGGAGGCCTATCACGTTCTGACGGACAACCATGCCCACCTCGGCAACCCGGCCCACGTGCGTCTGTACCACGATGATCTGTTTCGCGTCGTGCCGACGTTGTCGTCGGCCGATCTGGTGTTCTGCGATCCGCCGTTTCCATGGTTCGCGGAGCGACCCGATGATCTCGTCCGCTTGCTGATGCTGGTGCGCGACGCCTTGGCGCCCGAGGGCCTCATCGTGCTGCGCGGAGAAAGCGGTCAGCGTGCACCGGTCGTGGATGGCCTGCGGCACGGTGAACGGCGTGACTACGGTCGCTCGTGGGTGCTGTTGCTGCATCGTGCCTGACGTGGTTCTGCGCTCATGGATCCTACCGTGTCCTCTTCCGTATCTGTGGTGTGGTTGACCGGACTCAGTGGTGCGGGCAAATCAACCTTGGCGCGGGCAGCTGCCGACTTCTTGCAGCAGCGCGGCCAAACGGTGGTGATTCTGGATGGCGATCGTTTGCGCGTCGGTATCAGTCGCGATCTCGGCTTCACGCCTGCGGATCGTCGCGAACAAGCCCGCCGTTGCGCTGAAATAGCGGCTTTGTTGCTCGATCAAGGCATCACCGTGGTGGTGGCTCTCGTCTCGCCTGCGGCCGCAGACCGTGCCTTGGCTCGGTCCATCATTGGCATCCATCGCTACCACGAGGTGTATGTCGCCGCGCCCATCGCCGTATGCGTCGCGCGCGATCCCAAAGGGTTGTACGTCCGCGCCCAGGCTGGGACGCTGTCCGGCCTCAGCGGCTTGGATGCGCCGTACGAGATTCCCAGGTGCCCGGACCTCATCGTCGACACCGCGACGGTTCCGGTCTACCGCAGCATCCAGAACTTGGTGCGCTGGCTCCGCACGACCATGGCGACCTGATGGGTTGTGGCATGGGGCTCGCTCGTCTGACCGGAGATGCGAGGTCGCCCACTACTTTATTGAAAATGAATGTCACTTGTGATTCTCTAGACGCCTCTATGGTTCGGCCCACCGGTACAAAATCCGGTTCACCAGCCTTCCTCGCCCAAAATCTCAGCTAGATTGTACTCCTGCATTATGTTCCGCACCGTGCTCCTGCTCTTGTCATGTACCCTGGCCGTCGCTGCCGATGGCGCAGCGTCCATGGCCCAGATCCATCTCGCAGAGATCGCCGCCGCGAATCAAGCACGCGCTGCACTCACACAAGAGGCGGCAGCTTGGCAGGCCGAAAGCGAACGCCTGCAGGGCCTCATCGCCGCCGTCACCCAGGAACACGAACGCCTCAGCGCCGACGCTGACCGCTTCACCGCGGCGAACACCACCTTGCGCGATCGTCTGGCGCAAGCCGGTGAAGCGGCCGATCTCGATATCGTCCGCGCTGAACTGGATGCGGCCGCAACGGCGATTCGCGACCACCTCAGCGCCCTCGCCGTACGCAGCCTGCCTGGTGCGGTCATCGTGCCCGCGAGTGGCGGTGACCGTCCCTTTGATGAAGCCATGCGCGCATTGGATGCGACCGAACGCGCTGCCGCTGGCGTGGCGGTCGAGGTCGTCACCGGCACCCGCGATGGCGCGGAGATCGCGGTACGCCTGCTGCGCGTTGCCGGTGCCGCCGCATGGTGGGTGGCTCTAGATAACGACAGTGCTGGCAGCGCCCGGATGACCGCTGACGGATTGCGTCTGGATATCGTGTCCGACCCGCATGCCCAAGCGGCTATTCGTCGGGCCATACACATCGCTGACGGACGAGTCGCCGCAGAAGCGGTACTCTTGCCCTTGGCCGGAGGCACGCCGTGAGTCGTTGCCTCATCGTGGTCCTGCTCGCCTGCGCGGCGATCCACACGGCGGAGTCGCCGCTCTCGGGCGCGGTCACCGAACTGCGCACGCACGCTGAGCAGACGCTTGCCGCCGAACGCGCCCGGATCGCCGCTGCGCGTAGCGCAGCGATGGAAGAACTCCAGGCTGCGCATCGTGCCGCTGCCGCTGCCCGTCAGCGCCTCGACGAGGCGCAACGCGAGCACCAGCAATTGACGCAAACCTGGGAGCGGCGCGAACGTGAGCAGGATCAAGCGCTCGCCTTGCTGCGTTCCCTCGCGGATCGCGCCGTCGTTGGCGCACGCTTGGATGCCACCGCCGCCGCTGCGGTCGCCCGCGCAGAACCGCGCGCCCGGGTCGCCGCCGCGATCGCGAGTGCGCATGACCGTCTGACTGCGGTTGAAAAGCGTCTGAGCCAACGCTGGAGCGAAGAATCGATCATCGCCCGCGATGGCACGCTGCGCACCGTCGCGGTGCTGCGCTTCGGTGAAGCCCGCGCTATCGCGGTCGGCGACGATCACGCCACGCGCGGCCTGCTGATCCACACCGACGATGGCGCGGCCTGGCGCGTCGCGGGGCCCATCCTGCCGGATGCGGTACGTGGGCCGACCCTGCCGACCGCCGTACTGCTCGATCCTGATGGCAGCGTGGCGGGCGCGGCCGCGCTCGAACCATGGAATCTCGGTGCCTGGATCGCTGCTGGCCGCTTCTTCATCTGGCCGATCATCGCAGTGCTGGTCATCGGCCTGCTGGTGAGCGTAGAGCGCATCATCACGCTGACGCGTCTGCATGTGCCGCCCGGTCGACTGCTCCGGCTCGCAGCGCAGCTGCGTCAGGGCCACACCGCTGCCGTTGCGGCGGAAGTGGCCCCGGCGCGGACTCCGCTCGACCGCGTGGTGGGCGTTGGGCTGGCCTACCGCGAGCGCAGCCGCGAAGCGCGTGAGGCCGCCATTGATCAAGCCCTGCTCGCTGAAGCACCGCGTTTCCAGCGCGGCCTGGGCACCATTCTGGTGATGGCAGGCATC
>CAYQAQ010000173.1:0-5221 GCA_964415495.1 uncultured candidatus Brocadiaceae bacterium
GCGAACTCGGCACGGTGCCGCTGGATGGCTTCATCGGCCCCTCCCACGTGTCCAGCCACGCCTGCACGGCGGCCACGGTGGTAGCGGTTTCCTGATCACGAAGCGGCGTCGGTAGGGTGGCGCGCTCGGCGCGCAGCTGGGCGCGCAGCGCCGCTTTGCCGGAATGCGCGTCGCTCACCAGGACACCACCTGCCACGAACCCGGATGAATGGTCAGGCCCATGCGCGTACCCATGCCGGGACCGTACAGAAATCCTCCGACCGGGACGTCTAAGTGTGAAATCACCAAGCCATGTGCGGGCCACACGTATAAGCGCAAGCCCGCTGCGGCCTGCAGGCGCACTCCTAAGCGTTGCTGAATCCAGGTGCGGATCGGCTTGATGCCCAGCGCCGAGCATTCGCTGAGCGCGGTGCGCGGCGGCAGGCGCAAGGTCGTCCCATCGAGCTGCGGGCGTTCGAGCGTGTCATCGCACAGGAGGTCCCGCCCCCACAGCAATGCGCCATCGCGCGCAAACGGCACGCCGGCCCACGATAAGGTGGCGCGCCACGCGGCATCGACGCCGGTCAGATCCACGCCGCGCGGGGTGCCCGGCAGATCGTGGAACAGGTCATCACACCACGCCACCAGGGTATCCGCACAGGCAGCGGGCACCTCGGCCGGCAGACCGAACAGGCGTGCTTCCAAGACGGCGCTGCGCAGGGCACCTTCGGCACCGGTACCCGGTGCGGGCGGAGCGCTGGCAACACGGTGGATCAACTCCATGCGTTGAGTCTCGGCTGCGGTGGTGGCGGCGGCAAGACGGGAAGCGCCTGCGTTCATGGGCCTGTGCACGCTCCCCCGCGCGTAGGCAGCCCGCCCCTGCCTCTGTCCGCGCTTCCCTCAGCTGGTACACTCGCTGGCGTGTTGCCGCTGCTGCCGTTTTTGTTCGCTCTGATCATCGCTGAGCGTGGTGGGCGTCTGAGCGGACCGGATACCCCATGGGTGACGCTCCTGACCATCATCGCCGTGGGCAGCGGAGCATGGCTGATCCTTTCGACGGTGATGAATCGCATCATCACTCAGCGCCGGAGTCATCGGCTGCTGATCTGGTGGGATATCATCGCGCAAGGGGTGGCGCTCGGCTGGCTGGCCTGGTTGTGCCTGAGCATGGGCTGGGCGACGAAGCTGCCGGGCGTGGTGTTGGCGTTGATGCCCTATCTGCTGATCTTGGGCATCCATTGGGCGACGTGGGCGGTCGGCGTGCGCGGCGTCTCGCTGCAGCCATGGACGCGGCGCGGCATGTTGCTGCATCAGATCCGCTCGAGTGCACTGCCCTTGGTATTGGGTCTCGGCTGCATCGTCGATCTGTCGGAGTATATCACCGTACGCATGCTCGGCGGTGTGCCGGTGGCTTTGGAGCTCGCCGGCTTCGCGGTGCTTGGATTTGCCGCCCTCACGGTGACCCCCTTCGTGATCGAACGCCTGTGGAGCGCACGGCCTTTGCCCCCCGGTCCGCGCGCCGACCTGCTGCACACGGCGTGCACGCGTATGGGCTATGCCGATGCGCGACTGCGGCTGTGGCCGATGCCCTACGGCCGCCATCACAATGCGGTAGTCATCGGATTTCTCCCTCGGCTGCGCACCGTGCTGCTGTCGCAAGGATTGCTGGAAGATCTCAGCGACGACGAACTGGTTGCCGTAATCGGCCATGAGCTCGGCCATACGCGCCATCGGCATCTGCTGCTCTATCTGCTGTTTCTCGGCACCGTCATCGCCCTCGGCAGTGTGCTCGCCTGGGCTTTTCATGGCGGTCTGCTGCCCGGCGCGCGGGTCTTGGCTGAACGACCGTGGACGGAAACCGGGGTGGCACTGTTGGGCGTGGTTTTTGCCTGGCGCATCGGCTTTGGCTGGCTCAGTCGGGGGTGCGAACGCCAAGCCGACCTCGCCGGAGCGGCCTTGGCCGGGTCTCCACAGGTCATGGCGGCGGCACTCAAATCGGTTGCGCGCCTTTCAGGTGAACGCGAGGATGCGCCGAATTGGCGACACGCGAGTATCGGCAATCGCGCTGCCTACATGGCGGCGGTCGCCAACGATCCCACCCTGGCCCACCGACACCACCGCACCATGCGCTTCAGCCTTGTCATTCTTTTGGTCGTCATGGTGACGTCGCTGGCACTTAACCTGTGGATGAATCCGGTGGCGCGCGCCATCTCGGACGCGGATCCCGCGGCCACGCTGGCCACCATGGCCGAACGCGACCCCACCTTGAGCGAGGCCCTCAAGGCCGCTGATAACGGCGATCCGACCGCACTCGCGAAGTGGTATCAACGCACCGATCAGACGGCGCGCCGGACGGTGGCGCTGCTGACCTTGCGCACCCCCGGCACCGACGACGCCCAGCTCTACAGCTTGCGCCATCGCCTGATGGCGTTCTCGGGCATCGACAGTGGTGACCCCCAACTCAATGCGTCCATCGACAATGCGCTGGCCTATGGTCTGGTCGCCGGCACGGCGACGCCCACCGCCAATGATCTTGAGGCCGCTCGCCGTCTGCTGCCCAATCTGGAGCGGGCCGTGCAGGCCAAACCCAGTGCCGCGGTGGTGGATACCATTGGCTGCGTCCACTTTCGGCTTGAGCACTGGCCGCAGGCCATTGATGCCTTTCAGAATGCGCTCAGCCGACTCGCCGACGACCGGTCGTTAACCGCCGCCGCAAAAGCGGCGCAGGAACCACTGTTCCGACGGCGCTTGGAAGCCGCTATCGCCAATCGCGATGGTGCCCGGCTGGCCTTGCCCCTGGAATTGATCGGCACCCCGGCCGCGGAGACCCCATGAACGCCGATCGCCTCGATCAGCTGATCACGGCGCTGCTCGCGTCCTATCAGCACGGCGGCGCGGTCAACGACGGTGGCGAAGCGGCTTTGCCCGATCGCGCCAGTGCCAACGAACTGTGCCGCCGGGTGCTGGCGTTACTTTTCCCTGGCTTCTTCACCGCTGAACGCATCGCCCGCGAACACTTGGCCGCGCAGACCACGCACGAATTGATCGTCTTAGAAGCCCTGTTGCGTGTTCAGGTCGAACGCGCGTTGCGCTTCGAGCATCGCGTGAAGGGCCTGGGCGATCCGACCTCGGTTGCTCAGCGGGCGCATGACCAAGTGGCCGCCTGCTTGGATGACCTCGTGGCCGTGCGTGGACTGATCGCCACTGACGTCGACGCCGCCTACACCAACGATCCGGCCGCCAGCAATCGTGAAGTCATCGTCGTCAGCTATCCGTGCATCGAAGCCCTCGCGGTGCAGCGCTTCGCGCATCGGCTCTATCAGCATGACGTCCCGCTCATCCCGCGCATGATGACCGAGGTGGCGCATGGCCGCACCGGCATCGACATTCACCCCGGTGCGCGCATCGGCGAATCATGCTTCATCGATCACGGCACTGGCGTGGTGATCGGCGAGACCACCGACATCGGCAAGCACTGCGTGCTCTATCAGGGCGTTGGTCTGATCGCGTGGAACCCGTTGCAACGCGACGAAAAAGGCGAACTGCGGCGCGGGCAAACGAACAAGCGCCATCCGACTTTGGAAGATCATGTCACCGTGTATGCCGGGGCCTCGATCCTGGGCGGCGACACCGTCATCGGCCACCACAGTGTCATCGGTGGCAGCGTGTGGCTGACGCATTCGGTCGACCCGCACAGCGTGGTGACGATCAAGGATCCTGAGCTCAATATTCGCCAGCGCCGTCAGCGCAGCTGAGGCGATTCTTCCCGCACTGCCGTTTCACGGCTCGCGCATGCATGGATTCCCTGTAAAATGTAGTCAAAACCTAGTGTCCTGACACTAGCTTACGGCGATCATCCAGGATCGCCGTTGGCGAAAGCTGCGGAGCGCTCAGCCCGGGCCGTCCGCTTCGCACGCTCCCACGGTAGATCCTTGGGCTGCTGTCGAGGGTGCGGCTGGACTCCGCCGGTGAAGATCCAGGCCCGGCGTGGTTCATCGCTGTCGTTGGGCGAGGTGTAGTGCAACAAGCGTTGATGATGGATGGTGCAACCGCCAGCTGGCAGCGGCACCGCCACCGCCTCGGCTAGCAGCTCTGGATAATCGCCATCGAGTTCCAGACCATGCACCTGCGGATTGCCGCCGTGACTGCGATGCGGCAGGAGCTCCCCCCAATGACTGCGCGGCACGAAGTGCATGCAGCCGGTGCGCTCGTCGACGTCCTGCAACGGCACCCACACCGAGGCGGCGCAATAATCCAAGCTTTCGCCCCAATAGGCTTCGTCCTGATGCCAGGGCGTCGCCAGCGGACTGCGCGGCGGCTTGCGGATCGCGTGATCGCCGAAGCGGTCCTGCTCGACGCCGAAGAGTTGGGTGAGCACGTCGCGCACCGTGCGGTAGAGCTGCGTTTCGCAGAACTCCGGCGCATAGGTCGACAGCCCCAGGATCTGCGGCACATTCGGTCGATCAGGGTCGGCATCATCGCCGAAGAGATCGAACTGGTGACCGCGCTCGCGCCCACTGCGCACCGCGAAGTGGTGGTCGTACAGCTCGCGCAGACGCGCCAGCTCAGCCGGCGTGCTCAGGCAGGGCAGCTGCAGGAAGCCGTCGCGGAAGAAGGTTGCGATGTCGGCAGCTGAGAGATTCACGGACATGATCGACTCCTTTTCCTAAGAATACTCGCTGGAATACCATTGCGTCCGCCCCCCTCTCCAGGATAATTCCGTACATGGGCATCCAGGATGGCGCCGACCGCCACACCTACGACGACGCAGACACCGTGATCCCGGAAATCCGTCATCTCGGCTGGACGGCGCCGCGCGCTGCGGATGCCTACGGCCTGGGCGCGCACCAGCATGCGGGCTGGGAACTCTGCTGGTTACGCCGAGGCACCGTCGACTGGTCGGCGAGTGACGGCGTGCACCAAGTCACCGCCGGTGCCTGCTACGTCACCCGACCGGGCGAATGGCATGGCGGCCTGCATGACCGCCTGACCCCCTGTGACCTGTTCTGGATCGAGCTCCGCCCGCCGCGTGCCGGCCGCTGGCCAGGACTGGACCGCGCCACCACCAGCGCCCTGGAGAATGGTCTGCACACCCTGCCGCACCGCACCTTTCCCGGCGACCGTCGCCTGGGCGCAATCTGGACGGCGCTGCTCCACGAACACCGCCACCGCGATGCGCACAGCGCCCTGGTCGTGCGCGCCCTGCTGCACGACCTGCTCGCCGCCGTGCTGCGCAGCGCCG
>CAYQAQ010000173.1:5231-6639 GCA_964415495.1 uncultured candidatus Brocadiaceae bacterium
CCTGGCCTGGGGCGATGACCACCTCACTGCGGGCGCCGGGGTCCCTGGCCTAGCGCGTGCGGCGTCCTTGAGTCCCAGCCGTCTGCACGCACGTTTCCTGGCCGAGCTCGGTGAGGCTCCCGGCGAATGGCTGCGCCGGCGTCGGATCGATCGTGCACGCCAACGTCTGGCAACTTCCCCCATTCCGATCACGGCTTTGGCCCTCGAGCTCGGCTTTCCCAGCAGCCAGCATTTCGCCACCGTGTTCAAACAACAGGTCGGCATGACGGCGCGCGCCTATCGCGCATCGGTGCGCAGCGCCGCGACGTGACCTACTGGTAGGCCGCCGGGTGCAGGAAAGCGTTGAGCAGCTGCGTCGGCGTGCCGCCACCCACATGTTTCAATCCGCTCCTCCTCGTTCTCGTCGTCGCACCATTCGTCGATCTGATGGCTGCTGCCACCCCGCTCGTCGAAGCGGAATCCATCGGGGTCGGCATGCACCTAGCCGATGCCGCCTGTTTTGGCGGTGCTGCCGTGACGTCGGATCGCGCGTGGGAGCCCCTGTTGCACATGCCGGCACCACCCACCGATTTCGATCCCGTCAGCCTGTGGGTCCGCCATCGCCATGGTCCGCTGCAACCCAAAGCGGTGCGCGGCGACCAGCAGGTCGATCTCGCGTGGCATTGGCCGAGTCCCACTGAGTGGACCTGGAGTCGCTTGGGAACCTGGCCACGCGCCGACGTCGCTGAAGGCGTGGTCGTCATCCGTGGCAACGTCAACGCTGCCGCTGAATCCGCCATCGATGCGGCGCAGTGGACCGATGCGCAAGCAGCCGCGCCAGAGGATCCCGCGGCGATCCCACGCGTGACGATCAGCGTCGCGTGGCGGGAAACGATCGGCACCGCCGGGGCACCTACGGGGCACTGGATGCATGGGATACGCTCTTGGACACCGGCCTGCTCGAACCGCAGAAGACGCTGCAGGAGATGACGAGTCTCGAATGGACCCGGGCAGCAGCAGACTGAGCGAGCAGCTCAGCCGCTTTGAGCGACTTCAGAGGGCGACGGCGCGCAGCAGGGTCTGACCCAGGACCGCGGGCGATTCGGCGATGTGGACGCCAGCGTCGCGCATGGCCTGCCACTTGGCCTCAGCGGTGCCGGTGTTGCCGGAGACGATGGCGCCAGCGTGGCCCATGCGCTTGCCCTTGGGGGCTTTGGAGCCGGCAATGAAGCCGACCACCGGCTTGGTGACGTGGGCTTTGATCCAGGCGCAGGCGCGCTCTTCCGAGTCACCGCCGATTTCGCCGATCATGATGATCTGCTTGGTTTCGGGGTCGTTCTGGAACAGCTCCAGGCAGTCGATGAAGTCGGTGCCCTTGACCGGGTCGCCGCCGATACCGACGCAGGTCGACTGGCCGAGGCCCTTCGAG
>CAYQAQ010000174.1:0-1620 GCA_964415495.1 uncultured candidatus Brocadiaceae bacterium
GTCTCAGGTGCCGATGAAAATTCTGTCTGTGATCTTCCCCCCGAAAAGTTGACACCGGGGTAAGGTTGTTTGGACGGCTGGTGATGCTGTCGATATAATGACGCGGTGCCAGTGGGAGGGAGGCAGGACCAAGCGCCCGATTGGCGGCCTGATTGCCGCATTGCGGCCACCGACGCGTGCATCGGCAATCCCGGTGGACGCGTCGGTGCTTTCCGGTGCTCGGCTGCGCCTGCGCTCCGGGGTGGAGCATGGTGCCTGCTTGCCAGCGGATCATGCGGCCACCTGGTGACGACGTTCGAAATCGACGGGGCTGAGATAGCCGATGCTGGAATGCCGACGGGATCGATTGTAGTAGCCTTCGATATACCGGAAGACTTCGGAACGGATGGTCTCGCGATCGCGGATGTCGTGGCCGTGCAGCCATTCGACTTTGAGTGAATGGAAGAAGCTCTCGGCTGCGGCGTTGTCGTAGCAGCAGCCGGATCGACTCATACTTTGCTGGATGCCGGCCATCTGGAGCCGATTGCGGAAGGCGTGGCTGGTGTACTGGCACCCGCGATCCGAATGGAAGATCAACCCCTTGGCGGGTTGGCGTTGGCGCAGCGCCATATCCATGGCCGCGATGACGATGCCGGTCTCCAGCGACGGCGCGAGCGCCCAGCCAACGACGCGTCGGGAGTAGAGATCGATAACCGTGGCCAAGTATTCGAAGCCGGTGGCGGTCTCCAGATACGTAATGTCGCCCACCCAGCGCTGGTTCGACTGTTTAGCCGTGAAATCCTGGCCGAGCAGATCCGGCGATACCGTTGCCTGCGCATCGACCACCGTGGTACGGGGACGAAACTTTCGCCGCTGTCGGGCCTGCAGGCCCATCTCCCGCATCAGGCGCTCGACGTGCTTGTGGTTGATGCGGTGCCCGAGGGCGCGCATCTCAGCGGTGATGCGGGGTACGCCGTAGATGCCGTGATTCCGTTCGAAGATATCCCGGATGATATCCGCCCAACGATCATCGAGAACGTGACGCCGGGCGTTGGGACGTCGTCTCCAGGCGTAGAACCCGGAGGCAGTCACCTGGAGCACCCGGCACTGCACGGTCACTGGCCAAGCCTCAGCATGGGCATGGATGAAGGCGTACCTCACTCGCTTTCCTTGGCGAAGTACGCCGCCGCTTTTTTTAGGATGTCCCGTTCCATTTCCAGGGTGCGGACCCGTTCCCGCAAGCGCCGCAGTTCGGCGTCGACATCCGTCCGTTGCGCCGCTGGCGCGAAAGCCTGCGCACCCAGTGCGGCTACTGCCTGGGTCCAGTTGCGGAGATTGGATTCGCCAACGCCCAGATCGGCGGCGGCCTGACGTATGCCGATGCGCTTCCCGAGAATCACGGCCTCCTGTTTGAACGCTGTGTCGAAGCGACGGCGACGGGCCTTTCCTGCGGCTTCTGCGGCAGGCGGTGAAGAGTGCGGTTTCTTGGCCATGGTGGCATCCTATCAGAGCGAGCGCTCTTAAAAGGGTGACAACCAGACGGGGGGAAGGTCACATGACCGTTGTGATCATCTGGGGCGTGCGCTCACCAAGCTGCTGCACACGTTAAGCGGATAGGGAGTGAAGCATGCCTTCCCTGCC
>CAYQAQ010000174.1:1630-6624 GCA_964415495.1 uncultured candidatus Brocadiaceae bacterium
CACCCCACCGGCTTCATGGTCGGGAATAAAATCACATCGCGAATACTGGTGCTGCCGGTGAGCAGCATGACCAGACGATCGATGCCAATGCCTTGGCCGCCACAGGTCGGCAGGCCGTGGTCGAGGGCGGTGCAGTAGTCTTCGTCGATGGTGCCCGCGAGAATACCGGCTTCGTCGTCTTTGGCGGCGGTGGCCTCGGCCTGCTGTTCGGCGA
The DNA here is from genome assembly GCA_964415495.1 of uncultured candidatus Brocadiaceae bacterium. Taxonomy (GTDB): domain Bacteria; phylum Planctomycetota; class UBA11346; order UBA11346; family UBA11346; genus CAYQAQ01. The sequence continues at coordinate 1,845 of CAYQAQ010000174.1, forward strand.
AGCGTTGGCGTTGGATGTCGGGGTCGTTGAGTTCGGTGTAGGCGTTGCCGACTTCCATGCGGCAGACAAAGGCTTCGAAACGCAGGGTTTTTTCGGGATCTTGCGGGTGGGCGCGGCAGAGCGGGGTGAGCCAAGTGGGCTGCTCGGTGATGAACGTGGGTTCGACCAGATGTGGTTCGACCACGGCTTCCCACACCGCGTTGGCGAGGCGGTCATAGGTGGGGAAATCGTCGAGCGTCAGACCGAGTTCGCGCGCCTTGGCCGTGACCGCGGCGCGATCGTCGTAGCGCAGGCCGCCGAGTTGCTCCAGCGCTTCGTGATAGGTGAAGCGCCGCCACGGCTTGCTGAAGTCGACGGTGTGCTCGCCGAAGCGGATGACGCGGCTGCCGATCACGGTGTCGCAGAGATGGCCGAAGAGAGCCTCGGTCAAGTCCATCATCGCGCGGTGGTCGGCGTAGGCCTCATACCATTCGATCATGGTGAATTCGGGATTGTGGCGCAGCGAGATGCCTTCGTTGCGGAAATTGCGGCCAATTTCGAACACACGATCTAAGCCGCCGACCAACAGACGCTTGAGGTACAGCTCGGGCGCGATGCGCAGATACAGATCCAGATCGAGGGCGTTGTGATGGGTGACGAAGGGCCGCGCGGCCGCGCCGCCGGGCACGGTTTGCAGAATCGGCGTTTCGACTTCGAGATACTCGCGCGCCGTGAAAAACGACCGCACCGCCGAGACGATACGGCTGCGCAGCACGTAGGTGTGCAGGCTGGCGTCATTCATCATCAGATCGAGGTAACGCTGGCGCGCACGGGTCTCGGGCGCGAGCTCGCCATCGGAGGCCCCCGCCTGGTGCGGCGGCGGCAACATGGCCTTGCCGAGCACGGTGACCTGATCGACGAAGACGCTGATTTCACCGCGCTTGGTGCGCCCGACGTGGCCGCTCACACCGATCCAGTCGGCGAGGTCCAGGCACTTGAGCACCTCAAAGCCTTGTTCACCGAGGACCTTGAAGTCGCAGAACAATTGAATGCCGCGCACCTTGGTCTTGTCAGCGCTGCCGAGGTCGCTCTCGCCCGCCAGCACCTGCTGATGATAGAGGTCCGCCCGCGAGCGGTCGAACAGCGTGGTGAAGATCAACTTGCCCGAGCCGCGGATGTTGCCGACCCGCCCGGCCAGAACGACGCGCTCGCTGCGCGGCTGGTCGTCGCCTTCGACCGTCGCCGGACAGAGGGCGCGGGCTGCGGCCACGGTGTGGGTCGGTTGGAACGCGGCACCGAAGGGATCGACGCCCAGGGTTTTCAGACGCTCAGCCTTGGCAGAGCGGGCGGCGCGGTAGGGATCGTCGTGGTCGGGCGCGGTCATGGCGCGGGCAGGGTAGGGCCCCTGCCCGCTGACTCCAGCCTGTGCCGGGCGCGAAACCGGGACTTCTCCCCTTGAGTCGGCGGATGCGGTCGGGATCCGACCGTTACCGCGCCAATGTGGACGGCGGAATCCTCCGGCGGTAGCCGTCCTGGCGACCGAAAGGATCCTGGATGGCCTGGCATTGCGCCCGCAGGCGGTCGCGCAGGTCGTTGAGGATTCCGGCATAGCGCGCCTCGACGGCGCGGTTGATGAGTTCCCCGGGATCGCTCGTGAGATCGAAGAGCATCTCACGGTGCGCGCCGCGGTCATAGCAGACGTACTTCCACGACCCGGTCACCAGCATACGTCCCGCCAGCGATGTCCCGTCGATCTCGGTCTGCACCAGCACCTCGTTGCGCCACGCTACCGGATCGGCGCTGGTCAACCACGGACGCAGGGAGCAACCGGAGAGACCAGGATCAGCCGCTGCGCCCGCGTAGTCGAGTAACGTCGGTAAGACGTCGAGTCCGGTGCTCACCAGGGCGTCGCAGACCGCGCCGTGGCGCACGCCCGGGCCGGCGACGATCAGCGGCACCCGCACCGCTTCCTCGTAGAGCCAGGATTTCTGGTTCAGCCCATGCGCCCCGGCGAGATCGCCATGATCGCTGGTGAAAAGGACCAGGGTGTCTTCCGCCCGGCCACTCGCGTCCAGGGCATCGAGGATGACGCCGATTCGCGCATCGACGCGTTCGATCAGGCGAAAATAGACGTAGCGATAACGCCGCCAGCGCGCTTCGTCGAACGTTTCGCTCAAGCGGCCCACGATGTAGTGCGGCTGGTGGGAGGCGATCACCCCCGCTGCGAACGCTGGCGGCGCATGGTTCGGCGGCAGATTGGGATAGGCCGCCGGGTCGCCCTCGACGACCTCCCCCCACGGCAGGAGTTGGTCGCGGGCGTGCTCACAGATGTTGTGGGGGTCGTCGAAAGAGGCCCAGCACAGAAACGGTTGGTCATGGGGCCGGGCAAGATATTCCGCGATCGCCTCCGGCAGGGCGTGATCGTCAAAGCCGCACAAACAGTCAAAGCCGAACAGAGGGCCGTCCGCGCGCAGATCGATGCGCGGCACGTGCCATTTGCCGCCATAGGCGGCGGCGTAACCTCGCGCCCGCAGACGGTGACCAACGCTGCCCGCGATCTCCGCCTCGGTCAGGCGGCCTTGATTGGTGAGGTAGCCGAGTTGCGAGGGCATGCGCCCCGTGGCGAGGCTGGCGCGCGCCGGTCCACACAGAGGATGCGGGGTATAGGCGCGGCTGAAACGCACGCCGCGCGCAGCAAGACGATCCAGGTTCGGCGTCGCGACATCGAGGTGACCAGCGCAGCTCAACGCCTCGGCCTGATGCTGATCGGTCATGATGACCAGGAGGTTGGCGGGCATGGTCGCCGATAGTGCCCCCGTCGCTGCCACGATGCAAGGCACACGATCGGTGTTACCGGCGCTTTACCCCTCCAAGCAGTACAACGCCTGCGTCCCAAGCTCGGCACCGTCGCATTCGTGCACGAGACGTTCATACAGTTGGATTGCCAATTCGACGCCGGGTACCGGCAGATCGCGGGCACGGGCTTCGGCCAGAGCGATGCCGAGGTCTTTGAGGAAGTGCTTCACGAAGAAGCCCGGCGCAAAGTCACCGGCGAGCATGCGCGGTGCGAGGTTGCTCAGCGACCACGAGCCCGCTGCGCCGCCGCCGATACTGCGCAGCACGGTCTGCGGATCGAGCCCGGCGGTCTCGGCGTAGTGCAAGGCCTCTACCACGCCGACCATGTTGGCGGCGATGGCAATCTGATTGGCCATCTTGCAGTGCTGGCCGGCACCCGGAGGGCCTTGATGGACGATGGTTTTTCCGACCACCGCCAGCAGCGGCTGAGCCCGCGCCACTGCTTCCGGCGTGCCACCGACCATGATCGACAGAATTGCTTCGCGCGCGCCGCGGTCGCCGCCCGATACGGGAGCATCGAGCACGGCGATGTCGCGCGTGGCGCCCTCTGTCGCCAGACGCTGGGCCACGGCCGGGCTGCTGGTGGTGAAATCGATGCCGAGACTTCCCGGCTGCAAATGGGCGAGCAAGCCATCAGCACCCAGCCACACCTGCTCAACATCGCTCGGCATGCCAACCATGGTGCAAGCGACGTCCACCGCCGCGCCAACCGCCGCCGGCGCATCGTGCCACACCGCACCCTGATCGAGCAGTTGCTGGGCTTTGGCTTTGGTCCGCGTCGACACATGCACGCGATAGCCGGCGCGCAATAGATGGCTGGCCATGGCGGCGCCCATGACCCCCAGGCCGATGAAACCGATGCGATGCGACGCTGGCGTGATCATGCGGTTCACCGTTCCCACTGTGCCTCACAGCGCAAGCAGGCAGGCCTCACTGCAGCAACACGGTCAAGGACAAGGGCCCGTGTGCGCCGATGACCAAGCTCTGCTCGATATCGGCGGTCTTCGACGGGCCGGCATGGAAGACGCCGTAGGAAGTCGCGCCGATGTCGATGCGGGCATAGGCCTGATGCATGGTCGCCACGATTGCGGTGCGGTCGACCACCAGCAGCAGATGTTGGGTCGCGACGATAGCGGCGCGCAGGCCCGGACAGGCGGTTTGCAGCCAGATCGCTCCGTTTTCTGCGACGCCGAAGACACCGCGCATCAGCACGGCGTCAACGGTCGCGAGCTGCCGCACATCCGCCACCGCGGCGGGATCGACCAGCGTGGCGCCTTCGGGCGGCGCAAGATGGAGATCGGCGATGACCACCAAACGCGCGCCGCTCCACGCCCCATGCAGCGCCAGCGCCGCAGCGGGCGTAGTGCCGGCGCAATCGATGACGACGCCACCGGCTGTCTCGACCGAGGCAATGAAACGCAGCACGGGCTCCGCGATGTCCATCGGCTCGACGAAGGCACCGGGGTGCGGCACGTTGCGGCGCGGGAAGGCGCGTAAGCGGGTCAGGACATCGGCGCGGCTGTCGCTTTGGGGTTGGCTCATGGCTGCTTCCGAGCGCGCCACTGCGCGTGGAAACTCTGCTTGGGCGGCGCTGGCACCGCGTGGCCACGGCCCCAGGCGCCGGCGAGGCGACGCCGCAGACCGCCAGGAACCAGGCGCGCACTGCGCCGCCCGATCCAGGCGCAGGCCCGGAACAGGCGGGGGCGTGCCATCAGCGCGGCAGCCATCCTCATGCCGATGCGCTTGCTCCACGGCAACAAGCGTTGCACCGACAACCGACCGCGCCAGGTGAGGATCTGCTGATGCAGGGGGATCTTCACCGGGCACACATCCGAGCACGACCCGCACACGCTGCATGCGTCGGGCAAGGCTCGGGCGCGCGACGGATCGCGTTGCCCCGCCAGGACGATGCCGATCGGGCCTGGAATCGTCGAGCCGTAACTGT
>CAYQAQ010000175.1:0-6609 GCA_964415495.1 uncultured candidatus Brocadiaceae bacterium
CACAGGAATGCGGAGGGAGTCGACGACCGACGCGGGACGACCGACGAACGACGAGCGACGACGGCGAGTGGAAAAGCCGCCGTCGGGTACCGTTCGATACATCGTTTTTTGTCGCTCGTCGGTCGCCTTTCGTCCCGCGTCGGTCGTCACATCGCTCCGAGATCCCGCTTTCTGGCTCTACCTCCTACCGAGGATTATTCCCCTGTCTTTGCCGATGCGTCCTCTCGCCCCGCATACGCCATCACCCGCATATCATTCCCCGTCGGATGCTGGAACGGCCGCAGATCAAAGTGCGGCAAGACGCTGAACAGATGGTCGAAAATATCGGCCTGAATCGCCTCATGAGGGCCCCAAGCCGTAGTAGAGGTGAAGCACCAGATCTGAATCGGGAGACCCGTCGGGCCGGGGGCCATCTGCCGGACCAGGGTGGTCATGGTCTTGTTGAGATGCGGGTTGCGATCCAGATAGGCCGTGATGTAGGCACGGAAGCAGCCGAGGTTGGTCATGTGGCGACCATTGCCGGGGATGGCGGTATCAATGCTGTGTTCGGCATTCCACGCAGCGATCTCGGCTTGGCGCTCTTCGATGTAGGGTGCCAACAGCTGCAGGCCGCGCAGGCGTTCGAGCAGGGCGTCGTCGCAAAACCGGGCCGAGGTCAGATCGAGGTCGATGGTGCGGGCGATGCGGCGGCCGCCGGATTCGCTCATGCCGCGCCAGTTCTTGAAGGAATGCTCCAGGAATTTGTAGGCGGGAATGGACGTGATGGTCTTGTCCCAGTTGCGCACCTGCACGACGTTGAGCGAGATGTCGATGACATCGCCGTCGGCATGAAACTGCGGCATTTCGATCCAGTCGCCGACATGAACCAGGCCGTTGGCGCTGAGATGAACGCCGGCGACCAAGCCGAGGATCGAATCACGGAAGACCAACATCAGCACCGCGGTCATCGCACCCAGACCCGAGAGCAGGAACCACGGCGATTTGTCGATCAGCGAGGCGATGACCAAGATCAGGCCGATGATCACCGCAATGAGGCGCACCACCTGCAGATAGCCTTTGATTGGTCGCATGCGACTCAGCTCGGTCTTGCTGTAGACGCCATTGATGGCGGTACACATCCCACTCACCACCGCGACCGCGACCGCCACCATCAAGGCACCGATGAGACGTTGCATCGCAGCCGCGAAATGCGGCGCCACCCCGGGGATGAACATCATGCCCTGATGCAGGATGACCAAGGGCACGAAGATCGACACCCGATGCAGGACCTGCGGATGCGCGAAGACGTCATCCCAGGTCGCTCGACTGCGTTTGACCACCGCCTGGATGATGGGCAGCACTAACAAGCGCACGACGAAATGGCCGATGACCACGGCGCTCATCAGAATCAACACGGGAACGACCCACTCGGGCAGGTGGTACCAACTTGAGGCCTCGGCCGGAACGGCCGCTCCCGGGGTTGGCGCTGGCGACGGTGGCGCCTCAGGCATTGGCGCTGCATCCATGACGTATCCACCCTCCGGGCCGGCATGGTGCGGATGGGCCTGAGGGTTCAACCATGCATGGGGTCAGGAAGGGGAGGGGGATCGTCATGCTCCACGCGTCGTCGATCGTCGTGTGTCCAATGCCATTGCGCTAAGAAGCGGCCACTTCTCCGCGGTTTCCGCACTCGAATGGACACAGAGCACCAGAGGGACCGGAGAGCGCATGAGATTGCCACACCCACCACAGGCATGACAACGGGCCCGAGAAGCACGCCAAAACCCTTGCGATTCCCTCTGGTGGCTCTGGTGCTCTGTGTCAACGTGTTTGTCATTTCGTCAGAAAAGCGGGGGATGCGGAACATGTAAACGCAATGGCATTGGTCGTGCGTCGCTCGTGCCTGGTCTCTCGTCGTTCGTCAAATCGCTCCGCTACATGCGTTGGCCGCAGTGCGTGCATTAGCCAGAGCGTGCGTGTGGAGACGAAGAGGTCATGCCATGATGAGGATCACCGACGCAGGCGGTGCTCCAGAAGGCGAGCTGGGGCTCGCCTCTCCCGGCGGTCGCCGACCTTCACCGGCAACCTCCCACGACCACCGGTGGCCACCGGGAGAGGTGAGCCCCAGCTCGCCTTGCCTTTTTCACCCGCCCTATGCATCCACCACCGTTGCCCCTCCAAGCAAACGCCCTCGATTCTCAGAGAACCCGAGAGTCGAGAGTTCCCAGCCGGGCCTGCGCCCGGCCTCGCGCCAGAAGCAATCCGTTTCCGCATCCGACCACAGAGGCTCAGAGAGCACAGAGGGCCACAGAGGAGGCAGGGTTTCAAGAAAGAGCGACCACCGACGACAGTCAGCGCCACACCTCCGCCGACCACCACCACGCCTCCTCCGCTTCCCACGCGATGGCAAAACCGCAGCCCGTTAACGCCGCCACCACCTCGTCACGCCGCTGCGTATTGACCCCGGCCAGAATCAGCCGCCCGCGCGGCAGCACGCGCGCGAGGCGGTCATCTGCCAGCAGCCCCAGCACCAGATCCGCCCACAGATTCGCCACCACCAGATCATACGCGGCGTCCTCCGGCAGCGCTTCGAGCAGATCGCCGGAAAAAATGCGCGCCCTCACGTCATTCGCTGCGCAGCACGCCGTCGCGACGCGCAACCCATGCTCATCGAGGTCGGCGAGGTCAACGCTGCGTGCACCCCGTTTCGCCGCGAGCACGCCCAGCAAGCCGCTGCCACAGCCAAGATCGAGCACCCGTTGATCCGCGCACAACGTCGACGTCAGCCGCGAGGCTGCCATGCGCGTGGTCGGATGCCGACCGTCACCCCACGCCGGGCCGGGCGGCAAATGCAGGGCCAGCGCCCCAGCGGGCACCTCGGCATCCGTGCGCGGCAGCACCCAGACGCCTGTGGTGAGCTCCACCGGCGCATCGGGATTGAGCGCCGCATAGAGCGTCGCTTCATCGAGATCGGCTTGGCCGACGGGGTGGGCACCGAGGTCAGCCAGCACGCTGAGCGCCGTGGTTGGTTCAACGTCGGCGCCATAAGCGGTGACATCGACCAAGCCATCGCTGCGCGCTGCGACCACGAAGCTGGTTTCGCCGAGCGCGATCAAGCGCTCGCTGGCTTCATCCGCTAAGGCCGGGTCGACGATCCAGCGCACTTCTCGCCATTGCATGACGCGGTCGTAACGCGCTTTGTCAGTGCAGCCAGGGCATGTCCTTGCTGAACCGGTCCGCTACTCCACCCGCCCCAACCACCGCTCCAAGATCGCCCGCAAGGCGTCGCTGGTGATCGGCTTGGCCAAATAGTCGTCCATGCCGGCCGCGAGGCATTTTTCGCGATCGAGTTCGAACTGGAGTCACCCGACTTCGATGCGGCTGTAGTCGAGAATATCATTGATCAACGACAGCAGGTGCCGGCCGCTGGCACGAAAAATGTCGACCTGATCGCGCAATGAGAGCGTCAGATCCGCTTCGATCAGCAGGTCCGCCATGCCGACGACGCCGTTCAACGGTGTGCGGCTCTCATGACTCACGGTGGCGAGGAAGCCCGCCTTGGCGCGCGTCGCTTCTTCGGCGACTTCCTTCGCTGCGCGCAGTTGCTCCGCATCGTGGATCCGCCCCGTCACCTCGCGGGACAGCCACAGATGGCCCTGCAAGGTGCCTTCGGAGAGAATCGGCTGATAAGTGCGCTCCAAAAGGCGGCCATCGACCCAGCGCACTTCGTCGCCAGTCACCGCCACTGCAGCATCGGCGATCAACAACGGCGCACTGCGACCCACCAATAGATCCGCAGCGACTCCGGTGTGGAACCATTCGCAGAAGGTATCATTGACCAGTACGATGCGGCGCTGTTCATCTTCGACCAACACACCAGCGGGAAATTGCCGCCACCGGTGAACAACAGCGTCGGACCAGCACTCGCCACGCCTAATTCCGGCCGTTCGCGCGCCACCTGCGTGCGCTCAGTAGCGGCTTGGCCGATGGACTGATCCGTCGCGCGCACGACCACCGGTCGTCGCTGGGAGCGCGCGCAGACCGTGACCACCTCGTGGGCCGTGCCGAGCATGGCATCGACATCACCATGGCCGAAGGCGCTCGCTACGTCACTAAACGAGGCGTATTCGATCCGTTCGACGCGGAGCCCGGCCGCGGCCAGCAGGCCGTGGTCCTGGGCCAGGAATAAAGCCTCCGCGCCGGGCCACGGGCTGACGCCGACGCGCAACGGGGCCTCACGGCGATGACCGAGGCTGAGCGCGGTAATGGCCAAAAGGGCCAGCAGCAGCAAGCCGATACCCAGAGTTGCAACGTGACGCACCATCACGACAGCATACCCCCGCGTTTAGGGGGGAAGTCAAAGAGCGGCTCAGGACGGTGCTTTCGTCACGCACCCCGGCTCCGACCATGCCCGCCCATGCGGCAGACGCTCAATGACCGACTGACCTCCTGGTCGATACGCCATCCGCGGCGAGCCTTGGCCTTGGGCGTCGGTCTGTGCCTCTTGGTGGCGCTGCCCGCCTTCGACCTGCGTTTGGATGGCGATGCGCGCCGGTTGCTACCGGATGCCAACCCCGCGGTGCGCGATTTCCGCCTGCTGATCGAGCGCTTCGGGGCCAGCGAACAAACCGTCGTGGTGGCCGAGCTGCCGGACGACAGCACGGTCGATGTCGCTGCGCGCGAGCGGCTGTGGGCGGCGATCGATGACGCCGGTGCCCGCTTGACGAGTCTGGAATGGCAACGCCCAGAGAGCGCAACGGCCGAGACCATGGTGATCGGAATCACCGGCCTGCCCGATCCGTCACGCCTCCAGCACGTCGAAGATCTGCTGGTCGCGCAGACGTGGCTGTTCCTCGATGCCGACCAGCGCGCCCGCTTTGTGCGCGCGCTCGAGCCGCGCCGCGTCGAACGTCGTCTGCAGCTCGGTGGCCGCCCCGATACGCCACCGCATCTGCAGGATCGTGATCCGCTCGGGGTGTGGGCCGACCTCTTCCTCCCCTTCTGGCGTCAACTGACGCCCAGCGACACGCCCTTGCGCCGCCACGAAGGACACCTCGTGTCCCAAGATGGGCGCACTGCGGTGTTGCTGGTACGCCCACGCCATCCCGCTCAAGACGGTGCCTTCACCACCGCCTTCGCTGCGGCGATCGAGTCCATCTTACACGACCTGCGCACCGACCCGGCCCACCACGGCCTGCGCTTGGATGCCGTGGGCGGGCATTTGGTCGCCGCGGCCGATTATCATACCGCCCGCCGCGCCGCGTTGACGACGTTAGCGCAAGGCTCGCTGGGCATCCTCCTGCTGTTCACGCTGGTGTTCCGGCATTTGCGCTTGGTCGGCTATCTCGCGATAACGTTGATTCCCGCCAGTCTGGCTGCCCTCGGCATTGCGCGGGTGCTGCTCGGACCGGATTTATCGTTGTTGATCGTGGCCTTTGCCGTGGTCCTGATCGGGCTCGGCGTCGATTTCACCATCCATCTCAGCAATGCGTGCGCCCGGCATCTGGCGGCTGGCGTCGACCGTCCCACCGCCGCACGGGCGGCCATGCGCGAGTTGGTCGGACCGATCGTGACCGGCGGGGCCACCAGCATCGCGGCGTTCGCGGTCTTGAGCCTGAGTTCCTTTCCCGGTTTGCGTGAACTCGGTCTGGTCGCTGCCTGCGGCTTAGCGGTGATGCTGCTGCAAGTGTTGGTGACCGCGCCGGGACATCTTGCGCGGCATGCGCGCCCGGCGCGCATCGCGCCGCAGGCTGGTGCACATGTCGGACGGTGGCTGGGCTCTCGGCGAATCCCTGGGGCGCTGCTGATCTGCATCGGATTAGCTCTCATCGCTTGGGATCTCAGCCGCAATTCTCGCACCGAGCGCTTCGATGGCCGGGCGCGCAATTTGCGCCCGGCTGCCGATCCGCTCTTCGATCGTCAGGCGCGCTTGAGCGCACGCCTGGGATTAGGCGTGGACCAACTGCATCTGATGGTGCGTGGCAGCGATGGCGACACGGTGCTCAGTGTTGCCGCCCAGGTCGCACCGCGCATCGCCGCGCTGGTTCCGGACCGCGTGCCGCCGGAATGGTCGGCGCTCACCGCCGCCGATCCCGTCGTGCAGCGGCAGACGCTGGCGACCTTGGCGCAGACCATCGACTGGGAAAGTTTGGAACGTTTGCGCACGGCAGACTCCAGTGGTCGGTGGCAGGCGTTTTGGCAGGATGTGGCGGCTTGGCGACAGCGCAGCGAAACGCAAACCACCCTGACGCCAGATGTCTGGTTGGACACCCCGCTGGGGGACGTGGTGCGCAACGTGTGGTCGCGCGACGGCGAAGACATTGTCCTCGCGCTGCGCTTTCCACCGCCTGACCACGACGGTCGCCGCCTGTTGCAGCACGAGATTGAAACCGCTTTGGACCTCGCGAGTCTGCGAAGTGCCACCGTGCACGTCAGCTTGACTGGCGTGCCGCTGCTGGCGCAAGCCTTGGCGGATGAGCTCACCGCAGATTTTCAGCGCTTGGGCTGGTGGTCACTCGCCGTCGTCGTGCTCATTCTCGTGGTGCATCTGCGCAGCATGCGCGATGCCGGCATCACCTTGCTGGTGCTGGTACTCGGCGGTCTGGTGACCCAGGCCATGCTCAGCGTGCT
>CAYQAQ010000176.1:0-6609 GCA_964415495.1 uncultured candidatus Brocadiaceae bacterium
GACAGCGCTTTATTCACCGACGCCAGCGTGCGCATGCTGTTGCTCAGCGCGCTGCGGCGACGGGTTCCCGTTTTTGGCTTTTCGCCCTCCTTCGTGCGCGCCGGAGCGCTGGTGGGTGTGGGTATCGATCCGACATCTCAAGGTCTGCAGGCAGCGCAGCTGCTGCTTGATATGGCAGCGAAGGCCCCTGAGCGACCGCAGCATTTACCACCTCGCCACCAAACGGCCATCAATGTCATCGTCGCGCGCAAATTGGGGATCACCTTGCCAGCGGCACTGATTGAAGCCACCGATATCGTCATCGATAGTGGGCGTTGAAATGACCCGTCGCGCTCCCCTTTTAAGTTTGCGCACGAAAGCGTCGCTCGGCACCGTTGGCATTCTCATGGTCGCCCTGGGCGTGGTGACCACGCTCGGTTATCAGGACAGCGTGCGGCTCATTGGCGACGCGCAACGTCGCGAAGCCTTGGCCCTGGCAACCAGCGTCACGGTCGCCTGCGAACTGCCGCTCTCGGTTTTCGATTTAGCTGAATTGGAACGCCTCACCAGTCGTTTCGCCAATCACGGCGACGTCGCCTTTATCGCCATTCTCGATGAAACCGATCGGCCGGTCTCGCAAGGCGTGCGCGACACGCAGGCGTGGCGGCTTTGGCGTGAAAGCGGCACCACGCCGGGGCCGCTCGCCGCCCATGACGTGCTCTCATCTCAGACCGGCTCGTTCACCAGCCTGCCCGAGGATGTGACGGTTCCCGTCCAGCCCCGGCGGATCGGTCGCGTTATCGTCGCCCTGGACCCCGGTGCCGCACAGGCTGCTGGCATGCGCCAGCTCACGCGCAGCCTCACCACCTCGTGCATCATCGGTTTGGTCGGTGGTCTGATCGCCATCGGTGTGCTCGGCGCCTGGACGAGGCGCCTGCATCGTCTGACGGCAGCCGCCGAAGCGTTAGCCAGCGGGAAACCGGTCGACCTAGCGGTTTCTGAAGGCACTCACGATGAGATCGGTCGACTTGCCGAAGCCTTCGCGACCATGCATCAGGCGGTTGCCAGCCGTGACGCCGACCTCCGTACGTTTAATCAGACCCTGCAGGCACAGGTTGAAGAACGCACGCGCGCCCTTGCCGAGGCCAAAGCGCGCGCCGAAGGAGCCAGCTTGGCCAAAAGCGACTTCCTTGCCAACATGAGTCACGAAATCCGCACGCCGATGAATGGCGTGCTGGGTATGACCGAATTATTGCTCGATACTCCGCTGACGGATGAACAGCGCGACATGGCGGCCACCATCCAGCTATCGGGTGATGCGCTGCTCACGATCATCAATGACATCCTCGATTTCTCCAAGATCGAAGCCGGCAAGTTGAGCTTGGAGCAGATCCCCTTTGATCTCCATGTCGCCGTGCGCGATATCGCTGAATTGATGACACCACGGGCGGAGAATCACGGCGTTGAATTATTGTACCGCCTGCAATCACACCTGCCCTCCCGTTTCCTGGGCGATCCTGGGCGTATTCGCCAGATTCTCACCAACCTGCTCGGCAATGCGGTCAAGTTTACGCATCAAGGCCATATCCTGATTGATGTACGCGGCGTCAGCCTCGACGAGGGTCGTTGGCAGCTGAGCATGACCGTCGAAGATAGCGGCATCGGCATTTCCCCCGAAAAAGCAGCCGCCATCTTCGATAAATTTACGCAAGCCGATACGTCGACCACCCGCACTTATGGCGGCACCGGCCTGGGCTTGGCGATCTCCAAACAACTCGCCGAATTGATGGAGGGCGGCATCAGCGTGCGCAGCGAACCCGATATCGGCTCACGCTTCACGGTCGACCTCGTGCTGCAAGCGGCACCTGCGGTGGCGACCGACCTGATCCTGCCATCGGATGTCAACGGTACCCAGGTCATGATCGTCGGTGCCTCACCCAAACTCGTTGACGTTCTGCGCGAACCCTTGACACAGTGGGGCTGCAGTTTGGTCGTTACGGGCAACGCCGCGAGTGCGCTCGAACACCTGCAGCGCATCGACGACGGCACTGAGGTCATCGTGACCGCCCTGCGCGAGGATGGTCCGGACATGGCGGCACTGATCGAACACTTGCGCAGCGATGAGAGTTTGCGGCGAGTCGCAATGATCGCCTTACTGCCGTATGGCAAGCAGCCCGGCCCCGCACTGATGCGGCGGGCGATCATGACGCTGCCGCGGCCGGTGCGGCTCACTGATCTGCGACAAGCTTTTGCTGCCGCCCGCCGTGGTGAACGTGGCAAGCGGCGTAGTCGCAATGAGACCACCGGCTACATCCGCCGGCAGCGCGGGACTCCCGTCCGCGTGCTGTTGGTCGAAGACAGCAGCATCAACGCGCAAGTCGCCAGCCGCCTGCTTAACAAAATTGACTGCGACGTCGTGCTGGCCGAGAACGGTGCCGACGCCATTCCCCTCGCCCTTGAGGGTGGCTTCGACTTAGTGCTGATGGACTATTACATGCCCGAGGTCGACGGCCTGGAAGCGACGCGCCGCATTCGCGCCGCCGAACCGCCTGGTCAGCACGTGCCGATCATCGCCATGAGCGCGAGTGTGCTCGACAGCGATCGCCAACGCTTCCGCGAAGTCGGCATGGACGACTTCGTGCCCAAGCCGGTGATGCTCCAACATCTCACCGCCGCCGTGAATCGCTGGGGCCGCCAGCGCCGCAGCGGTTCGGATGAGGAGAGCAGCGACGGGTATTGATCCTCAATCCCGCAGCCACAAGAGACGCAGAGACGCAGAGAATCCGCAAGAGTCGACCCCAGGCGCAGCCTCTGCCTCCGTCTCGCTCCCCACTTTGCCTCCTCTTTGCTTTCTCCGCGTCTCAGCGCCTCCTGTTCAATTACGAACATACCACGCTGGCATCACCAGCCACGCAATCGCCTGGACAATGAGCAGGCGGTTGCGCCAGCGCCAATTCGAATCGGTGCCGTAACAACAGATGGCGGAACCAATGAGGGCCGCCGGCCAGCGCGCGGCTGGACTGCCCACCATGAGCAGGGCCAGCGGCAGCAATTGCAGCACTTGGACCAGGACAAAGCGCGGCCAAGTGCGGACGGGTGGGTTCACGGTGCTTGGGCGAGCAGCGGATCATCACGTTCGAGCTCATCCGCCAGCGCGGCCGTCGCACGTTCCGGATCGCTAGCCGCGCATACCGCACCAGCCACAGCGATGCCGTGCGGGATGCGTGGCATGAGTGTCCGCACGCGGTCGGCCTGTAAGCCACCGATGGCGTAGCTCGGTACGATTAATTCGCTACGCACGGCATCGAGGAGTTCAGGGCCGCGGCAGGGTTCATGCGGCTTGGTGCTGGTCGCGAACATCGGCCCCAGGCCGACATAGTCGGCGCCGTCGGCCTGCGCGGCGCGCAACTGCTCCGGAGTATGGCAGGACACGCCGATCGCGCACAGTGGTCCGACCGCAGCGCGTACGTCGCCGACAGCGAGATCGTCCTGACCGACATGAATGCCGTCGGCACCGAGTGCCGCCGCGATGGCGACGTGATCGTTGATCACCACGAACGCATCCGTGATCGCATCGCGCAGGCGCGCAGCGAGATCGCGATAGACGCGCGGTGCCAGAGCTTTGGCGCGCAGCTGGACGACGCCTGCACCGCCGCGGACAGCCGCTTGGGCGACGGCCACGGGATCCATGCACAACGCTGCGTCGATCAAGACATAGAGGCGTACTTGCCACAGCCGCCACGCCGGGATGCGCGCGAGCAGCGCGCCCTCGATAGCATAGGCTTCGTAACGCGCCTGCTCGAAACCAGCAGCGGCAGTCAGGCCAGCTAAGCGCGCGGCTTCTTCGGCAGCGCGCAAGGCTTCTTGGACGCGGGCAGCATTCGCACGCAGGTGCGCGACGACACCCGCGCGCGGCAGCTCGCCGGCTTGATACGCCGTGCCGACATCGCCAGCAACATCACGTGCGGCGACCGCAGCCGCTGGGATCAAGGTACGGACGTGATGGCGTGCCGCCTTGCAGCGACCAGCGAGCGGGCCGTCATCGAGCAGGAAACGTGCGACTTCTTCCAACGCGCGCAGACCTTCGGCGGCGCGGTTGCCGTTGGCATCGAGCACGCGATCGAGAGCCCGGCGGGCGCTCATGCCTCGGCGCACACGCCAAGACGGTGGTGCACGCGCTCAGCCAGGGCCACTGTAAAATCCGGGCCGCCGTAGAAGTCTTCGATGCGATCCGAAGGCTGCTTGCTGAAGACCTTACTCTCAATCAGCGCAAACGTGATCGAGCCGACGTCTTCAGAACTGCGCACGCCCCAGCCGCGCAGGACCAGCTCCGCGAGCAGACCGAAGCGCTCAGCGGCGAGATCAATGACGCCGTCGACGAGTTGGCTCGCATTGAGATGGCGCGAGCCCGCCGACTTGCGTGCCTGGCGATGCAGCTTGGCAGCATGGCGCAGGCCCTGGCTGACGAAGCAAAAGGCTTCGACATCGTAGCGGCCATGGATGGCCGCCAGCTCATACAGGTCGGGGATCTGCTGCGTCATGGTGCTATGTTCGAATCATTTGACGGTCTCGCAACCGCAGACGGCAGCAGCCTTGCGATTAAGGGTCAACGCCCACTCGTTGAGACCGTACGGTCCAACGAACGAATCTCCAGGGCGATCAACGCACTGCCCTTAGGTAGGCTCAGCACGGCCCAGGCCGGCGCATCAGGAGCCAGAGCGCTGGTGCGATAGCGCATCAGCGTGGGTGCCATCACCCTGAGCTCACTTGGCGACAGTTCCACCTCGATCGTGATCACGGGTGGCACCAGCTCATCGGCGAGCTTTTCTGCTGGC
This sequence comes from uncultured candidatus Brocadiaceae bacterium, assembly GCA_964415495.1. Classification (GTDB taxonomy): domain Bacteria; phylum Planctomycetota; class UBA11346; order UBA11346; family UBA11346; genus CAYQAQ01. Next base: position 4,815 of record CAYQAQ010000176.1, read on the forward strand.
CGCTCATCGGCGCGAAAGAGCTGCTGCAGTCGCCCGCTCTGCACCCGCCACAGATGTTGATGTCGGGGCAGCTTGTCGCCATCGCGCACCAACAGCTGGAAGCCATCGCCCGCCACCACCTGCAAGGCCACCCGCACGCCGCCACGGCCATACGGGCCTAAGGTGATCTGCGTTGGCTCTTGGGTGACCAAGCCACGATCACCTTCCAGCGTCCAATCGGGCGAACGCAGCTGGCCCGCAATCGTGAGCTGTTCGCGCGCCGAGGCCGCATCAGGGGCTTCGATCGCCATACCGCCAGCCGCCTTGCCGGCGAAGCGCACGGCCAGCCAGCGGCGCGCCAGCAACCGCGCTTCGATGTCAGCATGACGAGCAACCTGGGCTGGATACTCGTTGCCGACCAGGCGCAAGGCGCCGTCGACCTCGCGGAATTTCTCGTAGTCGTCTTTGCCAGGTTGGGCCAGGGTGCCGGCTTCGACGCGGGCGACGATACGATTGAGGTGATCCAATTGATCATCGAGCTTGCGCCGCTGCGTGTCGAGCATGGGCAGCACCATCAGCACTGCGAGCGCCAACAGCGCCACGATGCTGACCGACAGCGATCCCCACACCAGGCGCGGGTGTCGTCGGCGATGATAGCGCAGCCACGACACGAAATGCACGCGTCCGAGAGGCGAAACCCATTCGCCGCGCGACCAGCGATCGAGATCGCCGATAAATTCGCTCATCGCTTGGTAGCGATCCTCTTGATGGAAGGCCATCGCCTTGAGAATGATGCGTTCTAGTCCAACGGGAAAATCGCGCACGCATTCGCGCGGCCACTTGGGTTCGATGGTTTCGGTGCGGATCGCGTGCAGACAGCTTTCGCGGTCGGCTTTATGATAGTATGGCAGGCTGCCCTGCGTCGCCATTTCGTACAGCACCACACCCAAACTGTAGATATCGCTGCGGTGATCGACGCGTTTCGCGTCGGTGGCCTGCTCGGGCGACATGTAATCCAAGGTCCCGATGACTTGGCCGGTGCGGGTCAGGCCATCGCTCTGGTCCAGCTCTTTGGCGATGCCAAAGTCAGTCAGCAGCGGATGCTCGACGCTGCCAAGCAAATTCTCGGGCTTGAGATCGCGATGCACGATGCCTTGCGAATGCGCGTGATCGAGCGCGGTCGCAATGCAACGCACCACATGGACCGCCTGCGCGAGGTCGAGCTTGGTGTGATCATAGTCGCGCGCCGCCAGGTCCATGACCATGAAGGCGAGATCACGATGCCGGCCGCGTTCGAAGGCGAAGCGATCGAGATCGGCCCCGGTCAGACTCAGCGTGCCGGTGTTCAAGGCATGGATGCTGACGATGTAGGGATGATCGCCGAGCCGGCGCGCGAGTTCGGCCTCTTGCAGGAAGCGACGGTGACCGGCGGTGCCGGTGCGCGCCGAGCAGATCTTGATGCCGAAGTGGGCATCGGGGGACAGCGGCGTGCCGAGCAGCTCGCTCGCCAGCCGAGCCTGTTCGGAGCGCGTCAGTACCGCCAGTTCGCGCTCAACCACCGGACGGGTTTCGGCCGGGTAGCGCAAGGTCAGCAGGTTGATGAAGTCGTATTGGGCCTCGTAGACCTCGCCCATACCGCCGCGTCCCAGGCCGCGCACCAGCTTCCACAGGCCCAGCGTTTCCCCGATGAGTGGGTAATCCTGCTCGTCATGCGTCGCTGACAGGGCTTTGGTGGCGGGAGGCATGGGCGGACCGTGCGCAATCATGGTCCGGGAGCTGCCAGAGGTCAACGCATGCACGGGACCCTGCATTTCCC
>CAYQAQ010000177.1:0-6590 GCA_964415495.1 uncultured candidatus Brocadiaceae bacterium
AAGTCATGGCCGACCACCAACGCATGACCGTCAGCACCCGCCGCGACCGCGCGTGCGGCCACGCCAGGGGTGGACCGCCAGCGCACCGCCCGCACCAAACCGACACTGAATTGCCACTGACCGATTTGGGCGGGAATAACCGTCGTTTCTTCGAATCCAACTGCCCGCAACACGATCGGCTCCGAGGCCTGCGCACTGTCGTAGGCGATGATATGCGGCGTGACCCCGACCACTTGGCCGTTGCGGATGACGTCAGCACCTGCTGGCGAGGTGGTCAGCTTGAGTGGGTAGGGCGCTTCACCCGGTGCGATCCGTCCCGGGAATTGCTGATGCAGCGAGGTCGCCAATTGCCAAGCGAGGTCGAATTCGCTGTCTGCCACCGCTTTGCGGTAGCGCTCCAGGGTCGCTTCACGCTGGCGCTCATTGGCACGCGCCTGCGCCAAGCGCGCGCGCGCCAAGGCACCTTCTGGCGCGGCACCATGCTCGGTGACGAAGGTGTCCAAGGCGGCGATATCCGCACCACTGGCGAGCTGCTCCCAACGAGCCGTAGCCGCGCGGCGGCGCGCAGCGAGGTCTTCGACCAGTTTCGAGTAGGCCTCTCCCTGGCCCCATCGGGTGGCATCGTCGGCCAGTCGTGTGATGTCGGACTGGGCTTTGACCAGATCCTGCCCAGCCAGCGTACCCACGGCTCGCACGCGATCGCGAAATGCGGACTCTTGGGCACTCAAACGTTTCGCGGCCGCTTCCGCCTCGACGGCGACACTGGCATCGCCAAGCGCGACCAGGGCTCGGTACCCGGCGAGAGCTTCCCCCAGACGACCAGCGGCTTCGACTTCGCCGGCCGCCGCCAGCCGCGCCGGCGCTGCCGCCATCGCTGCCGCTTCGGCCTGTAACGCGCTCCGCAGCGTCGCGGCGTCACGTGCGAAATCCTGCTGACGGCTGCGGTAATGGTCGTCGAAAAGATCATCGAGCCCGTCCAGGCGACTGACGGCACCGTCCGCATCGCGCGCGTCGATCCGTTCCTTGGCTGCCGCAAAGGCCGCTTCCAGAGCGGGGACTCGGGCTTGACGAATGGACCCTTGGGCGCGGGTCAGCGCTTCATCGGCACGACTGCGGTGGCCGCCGCGCAAGGTGTCCGCCAGCGCTTCGATGCGGGTCAGATCAGCCATCGCGACGCGCACCGTAGAGAGGTCGACGAGATGCCCGTCTAAGCGAGTCTCGATCTTGGTGGACACCCGACGCACCGTGCTGACATCGTAATACGGCTTCACCGCCAGAATACCGGTGGCAATGATGACCACAAATGCCAAGGAATAGATGGCGAAAATGCGGCGATGGCTACGACCGGTGGCGGTGATGATTTCACGCAGCCGTGCGCCGCGGATGTCATCTTCACCCATGCCGCGCAGAGCGGCACGATACGATTTCAAAGCGCGCCAATATTTGCGGCTGCGGCGCAGGTCATGGCCGCGCGCGATGCCACGCTCGACGTAACGGTCGTGCAGCAGCCCTTCGAGATCACGGATGTGCTTGGCCAGATCGGCATTGTTCTGCTGGGTGCGCGCGAGGTCCCGCCACTGTTCAAGTGCCTCATCCAATTTTCCGGCCTCTTCGAGGTCGCGCGCCCGTTCCAACTGCGAATGCAGCTCAGTGCGCCAGCGGGCGGATCCCTTCGCCTTCGCCTCGGTCGAGGGCTTGGCGGAGGCAGCGATGCGTTCGGTGGTCGGGCCAGCCTTGAGCGGTCCTTGCTGATCGGCCGGCAAATGCGGATTAGCGCCACAGAAAATACAAATGCGATCACCGATCGACACGCCCTTGCCGCACACCATGCAGCCCAGGCGCAGCTTGGCTTTGCAGGAAAGACAGTCATCGCGCTCGCGCGGATTGACGGTGCCGCATTCCAAGCACACCACCACATCGCCGGAGCCACCGCCATTCTTGACCTGAATCGCCGCGAGATGGTGGCGGGTGCTGTCGTCGCCGGGGCGCAAATCCAGCACTTTGCGCCAGATACCACGCGCTTCCTCCATCAAGCCGGCTTTTTCGTACTGCTGGGCCTGGATCGCGAGTTGATCCGCGGCTTCATGGAGGCGATCGAGCTGGACCAGGCAACGGATTAAAATGCCGCGGTGGCCGGGGTCCGTCTCTTCGAGCTCTACCGCGCGCGTGGCGTCTTCCAAGGCATCGTCGAAACGTTCACGGGTGAGATGCGACAACGCCAGCTGCGCGTGGCAATCGGCGGCCTCGCCCATGTCGCCGAGATCAGCCAAGCAACTGGCGAGCGCAGTAACTGCGGCACTGTCATCCGGTTTCGCCGCGAGGATGTGCCGGAACACGCGCGCCGCATCGGCCTGCTGGCCATCGAGAGCCAGGCGTTCGGCTTCGTCGTGCAGCTCGTTCGGCGTCATCAGCCGCAACGAACCTTCCTTTTGCATGACGGCCAGGGTCGAGAAGACCGAGAACCGGGTCAGGCCGGTACCCTCGACGATTTCCTCGATCGACCGTGTGCCATCGACCACCGGAAACAGCAGAATACCGGGAAATTCCGCGCGATGCTTGCCGGTTTCGTCTTCGTGGCCCGCCACGATGCGCGGGACATCATGATCGTGGAAGATGTCACGGATCATTTCCCATTCATCATGGCGGCGTGCGGCCTCCATGAGCACGGAATTGACATTGATGGCCAAGCCGTTCTGACGATGTCGCGCTACCGCATTTTCGAATTCGCCTTCTTCGGTTGCTTCGTGAAAGAGAAAGTCGGCGCTGGTCCAGGTATTGAGATCATACAGCGTCTCTAACGCCTGATCATGAATCAGATCTAAAACCTGATCCTGACTCACTGTACCCAGCTCGAGCAGACTGGCGATCATCGCCTCCGCTTGCTGCAATTCTTCTGGTGTCGGCTGGCGCACCAGACCCATCAATGCCAGTCGGCGGAGGATCAGGCGATGTTCACCACCATCACGATTTGCCACGCCAACGATTTCGCCGGTACCGAAGACCACGTCGCGCGTGCCTTGCTGAGAGGCGATGCGCAGGACTCCCTCGGCTTTGATCCGATTGAGGGTCTGCACGACCTCAGCCAAGGACAGCGTCCTTAAGTTACCTGCGAAACCCATTAGTAATGCAACGTAAGTATGGATGGAAACACTGTCAACGAACGTGCGGGGGATTCCCACCAGGCGTTTCCCTCATTGACGGCGGCCTCCGGAGCCTCACAGCCAGCACATGCCGAGCGTCGCCTGCTGGTGTCCAGCCTATGCCCTCCCGGATGCCGAGCGTCTTGAACGTGCGCGTCAGCGTGCGGGCCAGTTGGTGGCGGCCCTCGACGCTACGTTGATCGAAGCCCCCTCGCTGACTCGCCTGGGTGCCCCCAGCACGTGGGCTCCGGAAACCGAGCGGCGCGCCGAGTTGGCCCAGCTGTGGCACCACGACGTCCTGCTCGCGGCACGCGGTGGCTATGGCTGCGTACATCTGCTCCCAGCCCTGTCGTCCACGGGACCCGCACCATACCTGATCGGCTACAGCGATGTGACGGTGCTGCACGCCGCGTGGTGGCGGCGCGGCTGGGGCGAGACCCTCTATGGCTTCATGCCGGCGACCCCGGGCGGTACACGCTCTTTGGCGACGACGATTGCCTTGGCGCGGGGCGACGGCTTACGCATAGACCCGACTACTGATCCCGGGGTCGTTGTGGCAAACCCTGGTTCAGGCGAGGGGCCCTGCTTCGCGGCGTGTCTGCGCGTGCTGACTGGCCTCTGCGGCACACCGGAGCAACCCGACCTGCACGGTGCGGTGCTCGCCATTGAGGACATCGATGAGCGTGCCTACCAAATCGACCGCGACCTGCAGCAACTGGCGGCTAGCGGTGTCCTGCGCGGCATCGTCGGTCTGGTCTTCGGGACCTTCCGCGCCAACGAGCCTGCGGGCTATCACGGCCCAGATGTACTCGCCTTGGCGACGACTTGGGGCGAACGCTTGGGCGTCCCCACCATGGTCGGTCTGCCCTTCGGCCATGAACCCGATGCTGTGACGTTGGCCTGCGGTCGACGCTCGCAGCTGACCACCTCTGCCAGTGGCTGGCAGCTGATTCAAGCCAAGGGTGTGGCGCTGGGGTCCACGCGCCGGTCATAACCGAGCACCGCTTCGACCTGGGCGCGATCCGGCATGCTGGGCATCGCACCGAGCCCCGCGATGCACACCGCCGCCGCCGCCGCCGCAAAGCGCAACCGCTCGAGCGGAGCCCGGCCTTCGACCAACGCCACCGCGTACGCCGCGGTAAAACAATCGCCGGCACCGGTGGTGTCGACGACATCGGCTGCGAAAATTCCGCCAAGCACAGGAGCGCGTCCCGCTTCCAGCAAGACACTCCCACGCGCACCGAGCTTGACCAGCACCGACCCGACCCCCTGCGCCAACAGGTGTTCCGCAGCGGACAACACCGCAGCATCCGTGCTGGTATCGCGACCGGTCAAGCGCGCCAGTTCGGTTTCGTTGGGACTGAGCACCGCGACCTGCGCCAGCCAAGCCGGATCCAAGGGCGCATCGGCACCGCCCGCATCCAATATCACCGGCACACCGGCTGCGTGCGCTACCGCCGCAACACGTCGGTTGATCGCGTCGGGAATTTCGCGTTGCAGCAGCACCGCCTGACTGCACGTCACCGTCGTTTCCGCCGCTGGCGACAGGCTGGGCCAGGCTTGGTTGGCACCGCCGACCAGGATGATCGCGTTTTCGCCATCGTCCTGGAGCAAGATCATCGCCTGCCCGGATGGCCCTGGCACGCTGGTGAGGAGCGCCGTCTGCACGCCCGCCGTGGTTAAAGCAGCACGCAGCTGGGCGGCATGCGTATCGTCACCGACCTGACCAACAAAATGAACCGCTGCACCGAGGCGAGCTGCCGCTGCGGCTTGATTGGCACCCTTGCCACCCGGGCGTACCGTGGCGTCGCGCCCCGGAATGGTCTCGCCCGGCTGTGGCAGCCGCGCGAGCCGCAGGTAGAGGTCTGCATTGATGGAGCCGACAACGGTGATCATGGCCACCGTGCTACCGTCAGCCCGAGGGTGCGCCAATCAGGATATCTGGTCGGCGGGAGGATGCCTTGTCTACTCCTCGCGGCACGCTAAGTTCACAGGGTGCGCAGCGTCTGCTTAGTTCTGGCCCTCTTCGCCGCCCTCGGGGTGGGCAGCCTGCGTCCGTGGCTGTTGAGCCATTGTGCCCCCGTCTATGATGCCATCGCAGCCTGTGCGCAGGGCGATTGTTGCCCCGCCGAACCCGCACGCGGCGAACCTGCTGAGTGCACGTTTTGCGCCGCCGTCGTTGTGGTGCCCGAGATCCTTCTGCCCGGCGATCTGATTGCCGCGCCAGCGCCGCAACTGACGGCGGTCGCCTTGTACTTAGTGGCCTATCGGTGTGCCTCGGCACAGGTCCCCGCGACCGCACCGCCGCCGGATGTTCTCACCCGGCATGTCGTTCTGCTGATCTAGATTCGCCCGCGTTGCCGCCTGTGGCAGTTGCCCCAGGCCAACCCTGGATGCGAGTCGTTCCATGTCATCTCCCCTTCGTGGTCTCACGGTAACCCGTGGGCAGCCGCCATCCCACTCCTCAGCTACGCCCCCGCGGCGTCGCCGCATCGCCACCTGGCTTACCGTGGTCTTGGTGATCGCCGTGCTGACAGTGGCTTGGCTCCTGCGTGATCGCCTGACGATGACGATGACGGTCACCGTCGCAGCGGTCATCGCCGCTCCGGATGCCGCGCAGCGGCCGGTCGCCGATACGCCGAGAGCGGTCATCGCACGCGCTTCAGGCTGGCTGGCGCCGGACCCGCACCCGGTCGTGGTCAGCGCGCAACGCGCCGGAACCATCCGCAGCTTGCCCGTGCGTTCGGGCCAAGAGGTCACCGCCGGCGATGTCATCGCCGAACTCGATCCCAGCGACGCGGATTTGGCCGTGCAACGTGCCGAGACCGCCATGGCCATCGCGCTGACCACCGTGCGCCAAGCCGAGGCCAGCCGCCAACGCCTGGTCGCCGAGGTCGCCGCTGCTCAAGCGCGCGTCGATCAAGCCACCGACCGCCGTGATCGCCTGGACCGCGCGGGTCTTGCCGTCACCGACAATGACCGCAGTCAGGCCCGCCTCGACGTGGCAACCCGCAACGCCGATCTGGCGGTCGCCTCTGCTGCCGTCACCGAAGCGGAAGTCGCCATCCAAGTCGCGCACACTCAGGTCCGGACTGCCGACCTCGACATGGCCGCCGCCGCGCTCGGGCGCAGCCGCTGCACCATCACCGCTCCCATAACCGGCATCGTGCTGCGCGTCTTCGCCGCCCCCGGTGCGCACGTCAGCATCGAAGACAACGAGACCGCGCGCTTGATTGAACTTTTCGATCCGACCGCCGTACAAGTGCGCGCCGACATTGCCCTCGGCGATGCCGGCGGCGTGCGCCCCGGCTTACCAGTCGAGATGGAATGCGACCTGCTGCCCGGCCGCATACTGCACGGACGTGTCAGCAGCTTGGCCGGCGAAGCCGATGCCGCGCGCAATACCCTCCAGGCCCATATCGCCATTATCGATCCGCCCCCGGGCTTGCG
>CAYQAQ010000178.1:0-1697 GCA_964415495.1 uncultured candidatus Brocadiaceae bacterium
TGGGGTGCATGCGTGGAAGCAGGCGCTGACGCTGGCCGCAACTACGGGACCGACCTTGCATCGCCTGATCGAGCTCGGGGCGCTGACGCTGACCGAGACCTCCGACATCCGCGAGACGGCACTGCCGGTGCGCGTGGAACGCTATCCGCTGACCCCGGAACAGCAGACCGCCGTCAACGCGATTGATGCGGCGCGCGTTGCGGGCGAAGCCGCGCGTTTCCTGCTCTATGGCGTTACCGGGTCGGGCAAAACCTTGGTCTATCTGGAGTGCGCTGAACGCTGCTTAGCGGCGGGCAAGCAAGTGCTGTTACTGCTGCCTGAAATCGCGCTGACGCCGCAGCTTGCGGCACGCATCCGCACCCGCATCGATCGCGTGGCGGTCTGGCACAGTGGATTCACCCAAGGCGAACGCGCCGAACAATGGCGGCGGGTCGCGGCCGGTGAAGTTGATCTGGTCGTCGGCACGCGCAGCGCGTTGTTCGCGCCGCTGGCGCGCCCCGGTTTGATCATCGTCGACGAAGAACACGAATCGTCGTACAAACAGGACAGCGTGCCGCGCTACCACGGTCGCGATATGGCCGTGGTCTATGCCCAGCAATTGGGCGTGCCGATCGTGCTGGGTTCAGCGACGCCGAGTCTGGAGACGGTGCACAACGGGCGCGAGGGGCGCTACACCGTGCTCAAGTTGCTGCAGCGGCCGCGCGGTGGCCAGTTGCCGACGCCGACCTTGGTCGACATGCGCTTGGAATGTCAGGCGCAGAAACGGCCGGTGCAGGTGTCGACCGTACTCATCGATCGCCTCGCCGCGTGCAAGGCCGCAGGTGACCAAGCCATTGTGCTGCTCAATCGGCGTGGCTGGAGTCCGGTCGTCAGTTGCGGTGCCTGTGGTGAGACGCTGATGTGTCCGTCGTGTGATATTTCGCTGACGTGGCATCGTGGTGCCAATCAAGTCCGCTGCCATTACTGCAATTTCACCAAGCATCTGCCGACGCATTGTCCCGCCTGCGGTGCTGCCGCCCTGGGCACGCACGGCATCGGCACCGAACAGCTGGCTTCGGTGCTGCACGAGGCGATCCCATCGTTGCGCATCTTGCGCGTCGACGCCGACACGGTCGGTGAACGTCAGGGCCACGCCAAGCTGCTCGCGGCTTTCGGTGCGGGCGAGGCCGATTGCCTAGTCGGTACGCAAATGGTCGCCAAGGGCTTGGATTTCCCGCGTGTGACGGTGGTTGGCATCGTCGGGGCTGACCGCGCCCTGTCGGTACCGGAATTCCGCGCGGCCGAACGCACCTTCCAGTTGTGTGCGCAGGTCGCTGGGCGCGCCGGGCGCGGCGAACGCTCGGGTACCGTGGTGGTCCAGGCCTGGGACGTGCAGGCTCTGCCGCTGACCGCCGCGCTCGACCTGCAACCCCGCCGCTTCTACGACACCGAAATGGACCTGCGCCGCCAATACGGCTACCCACCCTTTACCGGCTTGGCGCGCTTCCTGTGGAGCGGCCCAGAAGCCAGCAAGGTCCAGCTCGTGGCCGAGGCCGATGGCGCCCGCCTGCGCGAGCACCTCGACGGCGCCGTGCTCCTCGGTCCCAACCCCGCTGGCTTGGCCTTCCTCAAAGGCCAGCACCGCTGGCACGCCTTGGTGAAGGGTGCCAGTCGCGGCCATATCCAGGCATTTCTCGATCGTCTGGGCCCACTAACCG
>CAYQAQ010000178.1:1707-6589 GCA_964415495.1 uncultured candidatus Brocadiaceae bacterium
GGTGGATGTGGATCCGTATACCACCGCTTGAAAAGGTCCTGCGCCCTGCGTCCTGTGCCCTGTGTGCGCGGGTTGCTGGTCCAGGTGGCGTCGCATCTGGATTCAGGGGAATCCTGGTCCACGCTGAATGCGGATCATGACGCCGGACGCCGGACGCAGCACGACACAAAAGCACTCTTACGAGAAGACCCCAATGACCAAAGATCTCTTCAAACAACTCGTCGCCGATATCGAAACCTCGGCCACCTATCGGCGGCCCGCGGCCTTCGCCGTCGGCTTCGCGAGTTACGCCATCAGCGATTTCCAGAAGCCGTGGATCGTTGGCTTGGGTACGCCGGTGCTCGATACGTATTACCCCGTCGTCAACCTGAGTGAGAATTTCGGCGCGGCGGCGATCATGGCCAAGGAACTCGGCTGGGATGGCGGCTCGCGCAGCTTTCCGGTGAGCTTGGATACCATGGATCGCATCCTGACCCATTTTACGCCGTTTTTCGGCGATGAGCAGCGCCATCCGAACATTGAGGCCTTACAGGATGGCCGCGCCTTGCTCGCGGCGCGTGCCGCTGGCGTGGTCGGCCAACGCGTGCCGCGCAATGTCGTGGTGACGTTCATTGGCGATCTCGCAGATAAGCCGGTCGATGTGCATGACGCCTATTTACGCCTGCATCTGCTCTCGCATCGCCGCATTCAGCCGCATGGCTGCAACCTCGATGGCATCTTTGGTCTGCTCAACAACGTGGTGTGGACCAATCGCGGTCCGTTTGCCACTAGCGAATTCGAACGGCTGCGCAGCCATTATCTCGCTCACGCCGATGACATCCGGGTGCACAGCATCGATAAGTTCCCGCGCATGAGCGATTACGTCATTCCGAGTGGCGTGCGCATCGCCGATGCCGACCGCGTGCGTCTGGGCGCGCACTTGGCCGAAGGTACCACCATCATGCATGAGGGCTTCTGCAATTTTAATGCCGGTACGCTCGGAAAATCGATGGTTGAAGGCCGTATTTCCGCCGGTGTTGTGGTTGACGATGGCTCGGATATCGGCGGTGGTGCCTCGATCATGGGCACGTTGTCGGGCGGCGGAAAAACCGTGATTCGCATCGGTAAGCAGTGCCTGCTTGGGGCCAATTCCGGCTTGGGCATTTCGCTCGGCGACAAGTGCATTGTCGAAGCCGGGCTCTACCTGACGGCCGCCTCCAAGGTCCGGCTCCCCGAGGGTCGCGTGGTCAAAGCGTGGGAGCTTTCCGGTGGCGATAACATGTTGTTTCGCCGCAACAGCCAGACTGGCACGATCGAGGTGATCAATCGCAGTGCCAATGAACCACCATCCTGGGGCGGGCTCAGCGCGCAGTTGCACGCCAAGCAGTAAGTTCAGGTTGTTTTGCCAGGCTTCGCGCCCGGCTTCTTGGGCGGATTGCGCAACGCACTAATGCCGAGCGCAATGCCCAAGACGCCAAACGCAGCCGTGGCACCCCAGGCGAAGCGGCGATTGCGTGCTGCTAAACCAGGGTCGATGCCGTTACTCGCCGTGCCGGCATGATTGCGCAGACGATCCGTGGCTGCCACCCAACCGCTGTTCGCGGCGGCGGAAACCTCCGTGTTCCAGGCCATGACGGCACCAATGACGGTGGCAATGCAGCCAAGTAGGATGCTGACGAGAGGTCCGGTACGCATAGCGCGATCATGTCGCTGCGGAGGACGAGGGAAACCCTGAACCAGATTCATCAGCGCCAGCGCAATCCAGGCAGTCGCTCTAGAATCGCCGCCACCAGCAGCCAAGGCGGTGCGGCCAACAGCGTCGTGGCATACGGATCGAGCGCTCGCGGTCCGGACTGAGCCATGAACGCCGCATAGCGCGCGGCCAACTCGGTCATCGTCGTCGGCTGGCCGTCCGCCAAGCGTACGCACCACGCCGCTGCCGTCAGCGCGCCCCGCGTCAGTTCTTCGTCGAGCGCAAAGCCGCACCGTCGCAGATCCACGCGCAGGGCATCGCACTGACGCAGCAGCACCGGTGCATCGGGCTGCCGCGCATCAACGCGCACAAAGTGGCGATCTTCCAAGAGGGTCTCACGCGGACTGTCCAGCCGTCGTTGCGGGAATGCGAAGGGCTGCGCCTGCACCGTTACCCGGCCAGCCAAGCGGCGGGCCCGAGCACTGACATCGCGGGGTTGGAAATCCAGCACCGCCAACACGTGATCGGCACGGCCGAGCACCGGTGTCGCCGAACCGACCGCGACCACGCACGAGATCCCCGCTGCCGCCATGGCCCGCAGTTGGTCGCACAACGTGCTGCCGCCGCGTGCCGCGCGACCGAGCAAGCCCCGCATCGCCGGATCGAGCCACAGGAAATTCCCGGCTGCGGTATCTTCATCGATGAGCAGCACGCGCGCACCAGCCGCCAAGCCTTGCAGCACGCTCGCCGCCATCGACGTCGCACCAGAGGCGCGCTCGGTGCTGAAGCAATGCGCCTGGGCACCGGGCAAGTGGGCGAAGAACGCGCGCACATCTTGGCGCACGATGCGGCGTCCTTCGTCCGCCTGGACGACGAGCGCATCACGCACACACACGACGCCTTCGCGGCCATCGCCGGGGCGATGATTCTCGCGGCCAGCGGCGATGGCTTGTAGTACCGTCGATTTGCCATGATAGGGCGCGCCGACCAGCGCCGTCACGCCAGAGCGAATGCCGAGGCCACGCCAGCGTCCCAGCGGCCCCAGGTCGATGGTGGTGATCAGGCGTGCCGGGACTCGCAGCGGGCGGCACTGCGGCGCAGGTCCGCCGTCCGCATCGCGCGCAAGACGACTGCCGGTGGTGAGAAACGCAATCAAGCCCTGCTGCGGCAAGGCTGCGCGCAAGGCTTCCTGGACCGCGATGCAGCGACGGAGACGACGCAGCGCGGCATCAGCCCGCAGACCGGCCGCAAAGCGTGCAAGATCGCCGACGAAACGACGGAAGCGTTGGCCATCGCAGCATAAACCAGCGAAGGGTAAACGCACGACCAGGCGCAGACATAATTGGTTTTCATGCAGGAAGACCGCGGTCGTCGCACGCACGGCCGGCTGTGGCGTGGCGGTCGCGCAGCGCACCAGGCTCCGCGTTACGATCTGCGTCCGCAGACGTGTGAGCGCCCAATCGGCGATGGCATCAGCATCAGCGGGACCAGCGCAGCGCAGCGGACTGGGCAGCACCAACGTCACCGCCGGATCGCTGTCACCTTCACGAGGTTCGATGACCAAGGTGGCGTGGGGCAACCGCCACGCGCCGTGAATCAAGCGCCAGCCATGTTCCCCCCATCCATCGATCTGGCGCAGGATACGGGCAAGGTCGCGCAGCGGGCGCACCTCGACGTTGGCAGGCAGGGGAGCCACAGGATGAGGCAGGGCTGGCACCCGAGTATGTGACAAGGTGGTCGAGCTTTGATCAAGGACCGCCTGCGCCGTGCGGCGTGGACGTTGAATCAGCGCCGTGGGCTGACTAACGTGCCGGCCCCCCAGGAGACCCATCCATGTCCAATAAACCGCGTATCGGCATCGCCGGCGGTGGTGCCATCGCCAACTCTCACGTTGAAGGCCTGCGCAATGCCGGCTGCGACGTCGTCGCGGTTGCCGACCCGGCGGAAGCTCCACGCGCCAAGATGGCCGAGAAGTATCAGCTGAAGACCTACGCCACCTTGGCCGAGATGCTCAAGGCCGAGAAGCTCGACGCGATCAGCGTCTGTGCGCCGAATGCCTTCCACGGCCCGCTCGCGGTCGAGGCCCTTAATGCCGGTCTACACGTGCTGTGCGAAAAGCCGCCCGCGACCTCACTCGCCGCTGCGGTCGAAATGCGCGACGCTGCCCGCAAAGCTGGCAAGACCTTGATGATGGGTTTCAATCAGCGTTTCGATTCCAATGCCCAGCAAGTAGACAAGCTGCGCAAAGACGGTGCCCTCGGCGATGTCTACCACGCGCGCACCGTGTGGATTCGCCGGCGCGGCATCCCCGGCCTCGGCGGCTGGTTCACCACCAAGAAGATGGCCGGTGGCGGTCCAATCTACGACATCGGTATCCACTTGCTCGATCGCGCGTGGTTCGCCATCGGTCGCCCCAAGCCGACTGCAGTCAGCGCGGTGGCCTACAAGAAGTTCATGGACATCGACAAGTACGTCTGCGAAGGCATGTGGGCCGGTCCCCGTCGTCCAGGCGGCACCGCTGACGTCGAAGATTACGCCGTCGCCCTGATCCGTTTTGAAGGCGGCGTCTCGATGCAGCTCGAAGTGAGCTGGGCCGTGAACCGCGCTGATGAACCGCCTCAGACCTTTGTCATGGGCGACAAGGCCGGCGTCTCGTGGTCGGGCGGCGACCAGCCCTTGACTATGTACGGCGAACACGCCAACGCGATCGCGACCACTGAACTCAAGTTCGACCGCACGATCTACGACAACCGCTTCCAGCACTTCGCCAAAGTTCTGCGCGGCGAAGCGCCGTGTTCCTGCACGGGCGAGGACGGCGTGCAGATCCAAGCCATCCTGGATGCGATCTACCAGTCGGCCGAAGCCAATGCCGAGGTCAAGATCACGATTCCAGCCTGATCATTGCCCCGGTCCGGACGTCCGGACGTCGATAATGCGAAGCCCCGATCGGAAACGGCCGGGGTTTTTGCATGAGGATAACGGTCACCAGGGCGCGTGCCTGGGCATACGAGACTGCCGGACTTCCGGACTGTCGGACGTCCGGCCAGGGGCAATGTTCCCGTCTAGCGCGGCGGCAGAGAGAATCGATCGATCTCTTCTCCGGTGCGACCGATCACGCGGACCGCCGTGCCAGCCGGCGTGAGATCGACGATGATACGTCTACTCCTGGGATCCAGGTTGCATTCTCCGGAATTTTACATGTCCTTGTTC
>CAYQAQ010000179.1:0-6586 GCA_964415495.1 uncultured candidatus Brocadiaceae bacterium
GCTCAAGACCGCCGTCACCGAGGTCGGCCAGCGTGTGCGTGTTTACGCACCGTTTGGCGACTTGCTGCCGGGCATGGCGTATCTGGTGCGCCGATTGCTGGAAAATACGTCGAACACGTCGTTTGTCCGCGCTGGATTTTTGGACGGCGCTTCCCCCGAGGACTTGCTCATGGCTCCCACTCCTGCGACCGCGGCGGTCGAATCTGGCGCACCGGCTGATGCCACCTTTCGCAACGAACCCTTGCGCGATTTCAGTCTCGCTCCGGTACGTGACGCCTGGGATGCGGCGCTGGCGCAGGTGCGGGCCTCGTTGCCACGCGCGATCACCCCAGTCATCGACGGCCAAGCGCGCTCCGGACCGACCCCGTGGACTTGGTATAATCCGTCGCGTGTGAACGAAACCATCGCGTCCGGAACCCTGGCTGATGCGACGCTGACCACGGCCGCGATCAGCGCTGCACACGCTGCCTGGCCGACGTGGCAACACGCGGGTGTCGAAACTCGTGCAGCGTTGCTGGAAGCCTTGGCCGATCAGCTCGTCCAGCAGCGCGATGCTTTGGCTGCGCTGATCGTACTCGAAGTAGGCAAAGATCGCCGAGAGGCCGATGCCGATGTCGCCGAAGCCATTGACTTCTGCCGCTATTACGCCGCCCAGGCGCGCAGTCTGTTTGCGCCATTGCGGCGTGATGCGCCTGGTGAGCTGAACGAGCAACAGCATCACGCGCGCGGCGTTGCCGTGATTATCGCACCGTGGAATTTTCCCCTCGCGATTTTGACCGGCATGGCCGTAGCCAATCTGGTGGTTGGCAACCCGGTCTTGCTCAAGCCGGCGGAACAGGCCACCGCGATCGGTCAGGCGCTGCATGCCTGTGTGCTGGCTGCGGGGTTCCCAGCCGGTGTCTGTCAATTCGTTCCGGGGATCGGCGAAGTCGTCGGCCCCGTCATCGAAGCCGATCCCCGGGTGGCCGTCATCGCCTTTACCGGCTCGCGCGCCGTCGGTCTGCGCCTGGCCGCCAACGCGCTGCTGATGGCCGAACGAAAAGGCGAGGCGACCAAAGTAGTGGCCGAGATGGGCGGAAAAAACGCGATCATCGTCGATGCCGATGCAGATCTGGATGAAGCCGTGCAGGGCGTCCTGCAGTCGGCGTTTTCGTTCCAGGGGCAGAAGTGCTCGGCCTGTTCCCGCGTCATCGTGCTCGACGCCGTGCACGAGCGCTTCGTCGAGCGCCTCGCTGATGCGGTGCGCAGCCTGACCGCAGGCCCGGCTGATGATCGGGGTGCTGTGATCGGACCGCTCATCGATGATGATGCGGTTACTCGCCTTCAGGCTGCGGCGGCAACCGTCGTCGCGCCGCTGCGCATCGCTGCCGAAGGCCCGACGGCCACCGGCGGTCGCTTCGTACCGCCGCGCGTGGTTGTCGGCGTGCCGAGTGATCATGCGCTGGCGCAAGACGAGCTGTTCGGTCCGCTCTTGGCGGTGGTGCGCGTGCGCGATCTCGACCACGCTTTGGCGGTGGCCAACGCGACGCGCTATGCCCTCACGGGGGGCTGTTTCAGCCGCAGTCCCGCAACCTTGGCGCGCATGCGGCGGGAATTCCTGGTCGGCAACCTCTATCTCAACCGCGTCATCACCGGGGCTTTGGTCGACCGTCAACCCTTCGGCGGTTTCCGTCTATCTGGGCTCGGCACTAAGGCCGGCGGACCTGATTATCTACGCCAATTTGTCCACACCCGCACGTTGACCGAAAATACTTTGCGCCACGGCTTCGCCGTTGATCGCGAGGGGAAGTAGGCGGCGGCGAATTCCCCCTTGCACCATGCGTCATTGCGGCACGCTCCGCGCCCATGATACGCCGCAATCCCACCGGGCATCTGCCCGTCGTCCACCAGAGTGCTTTCGTCGATCCGACCGCCATCATTTGCGGCCATGTGCTCATTGGAGAAAATGTCTTCATCGGCCCTTATGCCGTCATTCGCGCCGATGAGATCGATGCCGACGGCAACTTGGAACCGATCATCATCGGGGCCAACTCCAATATTCAGGATGGCGTGGTCATTCACTCCAAGACCGGTGCGCGGGTCGAAGTCGGCGAGTACACCTCCATTGCGCATCGCTCGATCGTGCATGGTCCGTGTACGTTGGGCAGCCACGTCTTCATCGGCTTCAATTCGGTGATCTTCAATGCCACCGTGGGTGATGGCGCCGTGATCCGCCACAACAGCGTGGTCGAAAATTGTCATCTGCCGGCGCAGTTCCACGTGCCGTCGACCACCAACATCCGTTCTGACGAAGATTTGGCCAAAGTGCCGCTCGTCAGCCCGGACGTCACCAGCTTTTCGGCCAGCGTGGCGGTGACCAACCTGTGGTTGGTGCAGGGCTATAAGCGCATTCAAAACGAGCTCTGACCCTCGGCAGGGCGGTCACCCGGGACTGGACCTGGCGTAACGGCGTACAAGCTGCCGTGTCAGGAGCACCCCATGGCCACCCACGCCGACGCTGACCTCATCCTTCGCCTCTACGACTTGCGCCGCGAAAGCGAGTGCCGCAAGGCGCGGTGTTGGTTTGCTGGCTGGAAACCCGAGGGCGCTGGCGAGGTAACGGACATCGCCAGCGGTCGCAATGCCCTGTGTAATGCTTGGTTGCGCCAAGCGACCTCGTACTGGGAGATGGCCTTCAGCATGGTCAACAACGGTGCTATCGATGAGACCTTATTCGCCAAAAACTGCGGCGAAGGCATCCTGTTCGCGGTGAAATGCCAAGTCATTGGCGAGCGTTTTGGCGAGGCATTCACTCGCCGCATGTCGGAGGCTGAAGCCTTCATCGCCCGCAACCCCATTGCGACCGAAAAAGCGGTCGTCATGCGCAAACGCTTGGCATAAACACCTAGCGCGGCGCCGGTGGCCGGCGGAATCGCCACAGCGATACACCGGTCACCAGCACCAAGCCGAGCACGAAGCCGCCCACGGCCACATACAGCGCCGGCATGGACAGCCGCGGCGGATCGCTGGTATGCGCGTGCAGGATGGCGAGATGCGCGCTCATCATGCAGGTCACATGCAGACAGGCATAGGCAGCAAGCATGGTCGTCAACGACGCGAGCGTGCGCTGGCGATGCGGCTCACTGAGCCACTGCTGGCGGTGCGGAATATTGATGAGATGCGGCAGGCGCCGAAGCAGATGGCCGAGGCCGAAGACCACGCCAAGGGGCAGCAGGGTGCTCAGGCCGAGCATGAAGAGGACGTACCCGCTCCTGCCCATGGTCGCGCCGGCGCTGCCGTCATGGGCAAACTTCGCCACGACCGGATCGGGCAGATGATGGCTGGTAGCGAGTATGAGCACGACGCAAGCGCTACACGCGCCGAGCACGGCTTTGCTGCTGCCGTGCATGCTCATGCGGGCCATGCCGCGAGAGCCTGCTGGCATTCCTCGACCGAGGGCACCAGCGCCAGGCGGAACCAGCCCGCACCGCCATTGCCGAAGAATCCACCCGGGGAAATCACGATGCCGTGTTCCAAGCAATGTTCGGCGTAGCGATCGGCATCGCCATGGCCGGGAACTTTGGCCCACAGGTACAGTCCAGCATGCGACGGCAGAATCTCGATGCCGCGTGCCTGCAGGCCATCGCTGAGCACCGCGTATTTGGCGGCGAAGATGGTGCGGCGGCCTTCGACGTGGCTGTCATCGCTCCACGCCAAAGCTGCGGCGCGTTCGATGAAATTCGGCGAGCCGACACCGAAATGGGCGCGCCAGCCACGGTACGTCGCGATCAGACTTGCGTCACCGGCAATGAAGCCAGAGCGATAGCCGGTCATGCCGCTGCGCTTCGAACAGGAATGAAAAGCGAGCACGCCTTCGGTCGCGACTTCCAAGATCGATGGGGGCGGTTCAGCTCCAGCGAACCACAAGTCCTGATAGCACTCATCACTGGCGAGCAGAATGCCGTGCGCGCGGGCGACCTCGGCCTGCGCACGCAGATACGCGCGATCGACGCAGGCCCCAGTGGGATTGTGCGGATAATTCAGCCACGCGATAGCACAGCGGTCGAGCACCGCGCGCGGCAATGCTGCCAAGTCTAAGCGATAGCCATGTGCGCGTTCGAGCACCACGGCGTGGTCCTGACCGCCGGCGAACAGAGCGGACGATTGATAGACCGGATAGGCGGGCGTACCGTAAATCACCGTGTCACGGCCACTGCTGGCATCGAGAAACGCCAGGGCCAAATGGAAGATGGCTTCTTTCGATCCCGCTGAGGGCAAGATCTGTCGCGTTGCATCGACGCTCACCCCGAAGCGACGCTGCAGATAGTGCGCGGCCGATTGGCGCAACTCGGTGGTACCCGTGACGCTGGGGTATTGGCTCACCGTTGGCACCGCTTGGCGCAAAGCCTCGGGAATGAATGACGGCGTGGGCTCGACGGGATCACCGGTACCGAAGTCGAAGAGGCGCTGGCCGCGCTGGGCAACTGCGGCTTTGCGCGTCTGGAGCTGGGCCATCGGATACGGTTTCAAGGCACGCAGAGCGGGAAACATGGGCAGCCTGTTGGGTTCAGAGAGGATCAGAGGCTTCGAGAATGACCGTCGCAATGGCCATGCCATCACTGTGCGACAGGGATACATGCCAGCGCGTTGCCCCGAGCGCGTGCGCCCGGGCCGCTGCCGCGGCGTGCAGCTGCAAGCGTGGCGGCACGCCATCACCGGCCGGAATGACTTCGATGCTGGGAAATGAAACACCTTTCGCCCAACCAGTGCCAAGCGCTTTCATGGCCGCTTCTTTGGCTGCCCAGCGGGCGGCTAACCGTTCGCCGGGTTCACGGGCAGCCAAGCAATAGGCTTGCTCCGCTGGCGTGTACACGCGATCAAGAAATCGGGCACCCTGACGCTGATGCACCGCCGCGATGCGTTGGATGCCGACCAGATCGGTGCCCAGGCCGACAATCATGGGCGCGGCGCGACTTCCGGTGGCAGCCCTGTTGGCAGCAACAAGGGGCTGGCCGCGGCTGGTTCTGGCGGCGGATCGCGCAGCGGACGCCATGCCCGCCGCAGCCACCACGGTGCATTGGGACCATCGACGGCCTCACCTGCAGACACGCGAATCTGTACGGCAGTGCCCGGTAGTTGGCCCACGGGCGGATCGAGTTGCGCCGCGAAGATCCACACGTTGTCAGCAGCGGGAATGCGTTTGCCGACGCTTTGCCGCCAGCCGTCATCCAGATCATTGAAGCGTGCGACGCGATGGCGTTGGAAAACCAGTTGTTGATTGGCCACGTCGATTGGTGCGGTGCCGGACGCGATGCGCACTTGCATGAGTTCGGTGCCCAAGGGCAGTTTGGCGACGATGATGCGCGAACGACCGACGCCGAGGACCGCGTAAGCACCGCCGCCAACAGGTTGCCAGTTCAGGGACTCCATCGCCGCCTGCACGGTAGCGAGCAGGCTGGGGCCTTCCGTCACCTGCGTGACGGTCAATGACGTCGGCAGCGGCAAATCCAGACCGACCGGCACGCCCGCCAGTGTGGTTGCTCCGCCAATAACGAAGCCAGCGCCCGCAGGATGGACGTTTTCTTGGTCACCCAAATGACGCGCCGCAGCGATGGTGCCTTCGACGTCGAGCAGTAAGGCGCTGGGATGCTGATTCGGCTCGGCGAGCACGACCAAGCTTCCGCCAGCGGTAGCATGGAATTCACGAATCTCACTGCCGCGAGGCAGCGTGCGTTCCCACAGCGGGGCACCGGCGGGCAGCGAGATCATGGCCAGGATGCGATCGCCATCGCTGCGCCGTCCCGCAACCGCGAGGCGATCGTCGAGGGCAATGACCTGATCGACGGAGGCCCAATCACCGTATTGGCGGCGCACCGCACCATTGGAGCGATCGAGCACGTGCAGACGTTTGCGCTCGTCGAGCACGAACAGTGCGTCCCCGCGCGCGGCGGCCAAGGTGTGAGCGACCATTTCGCTGCGCCAACGCAGGCGACCGGTGCCGAGATCCCAGCACGCGACTTGGCCAGTGGCCGTGCGTAGGAAGAGATCGGTGCCATTGAGCACTGGTGCCGTATTGGCGTCGGCTGCGAGGGTGAAGAGCGTATCGCCTGTGGTGATATCGAGCAGTCGAAACACGCCATGGACCGGGTCGGCGATCATCAGGACACCGTCGCCCAACACCGTCGCCTGATCCAACCACAAGGCCAGGCCAGGCAGACGCCACCGCTCCCGATCCGCTTCGGCGGCACTGAGATCGATGGCGAGCAAATCGACGCCATCAATGGTGATCATCATGTTGCCGGGACTCAGTAAGGGGCGCGGCGGTTGGCGCTCCATCGTTACCGGCGGAAATGCGGACCGGCGGCGATCAGTCCCTCGGCGGCAAGGCCCAACGCAGGATTTCACGACCACTGGCTGCTTCGATGGCCGACACCCACAGGCCTTCGCCTTGATTGCGTCGGCCAGGCAAGGGCATGACGGGCCACACGAGACACGTCGCGTCATTGGCGGCGAAGGCCTCCACGAGTTCACCGCCGAGGCGGCCTTTAAGACTGACACGCTGGCCGCCCCGTAGCACGGTGAGCGTGAACGCGGCGCCCTCAGGAGC
>CAYQAQ010000180.1:0-6569 GCA_964415495.1 uncultured candidatus Brocadiaceae bacterium
GAAAGAAGCATGGCCAATCATCGGCCACCACCACGCAGGCGCGTTTGGCCAAGGCGCGCAGCAGGCCCTTGCCAGCATCGGGGATGGGCTCGACGTAGGGAAAATAGGTAACGCCGGCGGTCGCACAGGCGGCGACGTTGTCGACCATCCCCTGGATGACGAAGGTGTGCAGACGGTCGCTGGCCCAGCGATAGCCGATGCGCAGGGGCTCGAAGATCAGCAGCGGCTTGCCCAGGCGCTGGGCGTGCTCGACCGCACGATCGAGGGCGTAATTCCACGTCGTGCGGCGATTCGCGGTCATCCAGTAGAGGACATACGCGCCATCGCCGCGTTCGGAGGCACGATTGAGGACCCGGATACGCTGCGTCGGCACAGTCATGCGACAGGTACGCTACGCGCAGGGGAATCGGATGTCACCAGCCTCGACGCGCAAGCCTGCTTCCTCATGGAGAACTCACGGCGGGTTGCTAGCATCGCGTTATGCCCGTCTTTATGCTGCTGGTGTTGACGGTCGGCTTGGCCGCAGTGGAACTGGTACATCCGACGGCCGTCACCAGGGATCAGCACGGGCGCTATTGGTGCGCCAACATCGGCGAGATCGTGCTTGGCCCGGCGAAAGACAACAACGGTTTCATCGTCGAGGTCGATGCCGACGGGCAGCCGATCGCGAATACCATGCTGCCCGCTGCGGGCGACCCCCCTCTGCACAGTCCGAGCGCCCTGGTCGCCTTGGGCGATTTCCTGTGGGTCGCTGATGTGGATCGCGTGGTGGTCTACGACCTGCGCAAACGCCGTCAGCATGCGATCATTCCCCTGCGTGAACATGGCGTACGCCGCATCAGTGATCTGTGCATCGTCGGCAACGACCTGCTGATGAGCGATCCCGAAAACGATCAACTGTTACTCATCGGCGACGCCATCTCGGGCACAGCTCGCAACGTTGAGTTGGTTGAGCGCGGTGGGCTTGGTCGCCCGATCGCCATCGCCTATGAACCGACCGCCAAGGTTCTCGTACTCGCGGTGACCCCTGAAGACGAGGGCGATCCCGGCGGCCTCGTGTCCTATCTGTGGGGCGACATGCTGAGCAAACGTGCGCGCCTCGCGATGGGCGGCGGACACTGGACCGGCGTCCTGCGCGACCGCGATGGCACGGTCATAGGCGTCAATAATGGCGGTAGGTTCTGTCGCCTCGTTCCGGGACAAGCCCTCGAGACGCTGGCAGAGGACCTTGATCGTCCCGGACATTTTTGCCTGCGTCCAGATGGCCGCGCGGCGCTGGTGCCGGAATTGAGCCAGCATCGGATCAGGGTAGTGGCGTTGTCTCGGTAAATTGGTTGGTCCGCCGAATGACCAGCGGAATCATGACGATACCCAGCAGTCCGGCCCACGCGGTGTAAAGGAAGAAAAGGGCATATCCGAGCGCATCGACCACATACCCGGCGATGGAAGCGAGGAGCAAGGACCCCAGGAACATCGCCGCGGTCAGCAACGCATATTGGGTGCCCGACCACTGGCGCATGCAGCAGGTCAGCAGAAAACCCATGAATGCCGCGACGGCCAGCCCAGCGCAGAGGTTTTCGACCACCGCCAACAGGACGATCAGCCCCACGGATGGCGGCGCAAAAATTAAGGGCAGATAGACCAAATTGCTCGCCGCCTGCAGGAGGCCACCCAACACCAGACCGCGCGTCAGACCCAACCACGGCAAGGCAAAGCCACCAACAAAGCCGCCGAGAATCGCCAGCGGCATGCCGAGAGCGCCACGAATGCCAAGCATGTCGCGATCATACCCGTGATCGATCAGGAACGGCGCCGCCATGCTGTTACCCAACGCATCGCTGGCCTTGAAGACCGCGGCGAAAACCAACAGCAGTGCCGCTACGCCCACACCATGGGCACGGATGAATTGCCGAAAAGGCTGGATCACGGTCTGACGCAGACCCACGGCAGTGGGCGGCGGAACATCGGGTTCCGCGGCACGCAGACTGACCACGACCGTGCTCAGCTGGACGGCGGCCATCGCCATATAGGCCATCGGCCAGCCCCAGCGACTGGCGAGAAAGAAAACCAACGCCCCACTGAACATGTAGCCCACGCGCCACCCTGCGGTGGCGAAGGCCGAGCCCAACCCAACCTCGGCATAGGACAAACGATCAGCGCGATAGCCATCGATCACGACGTCCTGCGAGGCGCTGGCGAAAGACAAGGCCAGCATCACCATCGCCAGCAGGCCTAATGAACCGGTAGGATCACATGCTGCCATCCCCGCGATGAGCAGGGCAACAAGCACTTGAAAGAGACTCAACCAGCCGCGCCGACGTGGCAGCCGACCAAGCGGACGATCGAGCCACGGACTCCACAAGAATTTGATCCCCAAGGGCAGCGTCAGCAGGCTGAGGGCTCCGATGACGCCCAGATCAACGCCGCTTTCGCGCGCCCAAGCCCGAATCGCATCGCCCAACAGCGGCGAGGGCAGTCCGCTAGCGACGCCGAGCACGCCGATCACCCCCATCTTAGTGCCATTAAAGGGCAACCGTGCTGCCATCGTCATGGTCAGACGATAGGAACACGCCCTGCCGGCTCCAGGGTGTGGTCGGCTTGCGACGGGTACTCCCGACGGATCAGATACCATCATGCCCGAGGTTGTCCGCCCCCCTGACCTGCTCCCGTTGCTGCTGCCGGTGCCCGCGCAGCTTGAGTGCCTGGAAAGCGCACCGGTGCCCGTACCGACACCGTTGACCGTTTCCGGCGCGCCGGCTGAACTCCTCGATCAGACCATCGGCACGGTTGTCAGGTGGTTGCCGAGTGGCAGCACGCGTGACACCTGGCTGGCCTGCCAAGTCGATCCTGCCGTCGGTGTGGCGGAGAGCTATGTGCTCACCGTGCTCAATCGCAGCGGACATCAGCCGCAAGCCCAACTCAATGCCGCCGATGAGGCCGGTTTGCGTTATGGCCTGTTCACGCTGGCGCAGCTGCTGCGGCAATATGAGCGCCATATGCCAGCATTGCGCATCGCCGACCGGCCGCGCTTCGCGCACCGTGGCATCATGCTCGATATTTCGCGCGATCGCGTGCCGACGATGGCCGAATTGTTCCGCTTGGTCGAGCTATTCGCGTCGCTGAAGATCAACCACCTCCAGCTCTATACCGAACACACCTTCGCCTACGCCGGGCACGAAACCGTGTGGCAGCACGCCTCGTCGCTCGATGCGCGTGAAATCACCGATCTGGATCGCCATTGTGCACGCTACGGCATCCGCTTGGTCGCCAATCAGAATTGTTTCGGCCACATGGAGCGTTGGCTGAAGCATCCGGCCTATCGCCATCTCGCGGAAGCCGAGACGTGGACCGCGTTCGGTCAGCAACGTGACTATCCGTTCACGCTGTATCCGGGCGATCCCGCGTCATTGGCGCTCGTCGATGATCTGCTGACGCAAATACTGCCGCACTTCCGTACCAAGATGGTCAATATTGGCTGCGATGAGACGTTTGATTTAGGTCAGGGACGGTCGCGCGCCGCCTGCGACGCCATCGGCAAGGCAGGCGTCTACCTTGATTTCGTCAACCAAGTCTGCGCTATCGCGCGGCGCGAGGGCTACCGCCCTCTGCTGTGGGCCGACATCGCATTGGAGCATCCGGAGCATCTGCACGAACTGCCAGGCGACATCGTCGCCTTGGTGTGGAATTACGAAGCCGACGCCCCATTTGCACGCTGGTGTGAAAGAATCCGCGCGGCTGGACGCGAGGTGTGGGTGTGCCCGGGTACATCGTCGTGGTGTTCGCTGGTTGGACGCTCGGACGTGCGCCACGCCAATCTCCACGCCGCCGCCGACCAGGGTGCCGATCATGGAGCCACTGGATATCTCATCACCGACTGGGGAGACCTCGGTCATCGCCAGCAATGGCCGGTATCGGCCATCGGCTTAGCGGAGGGCGCTCTGCGCGCGTGGTCACCGGCTGGCGCTGCGTGGGATGCCCGCACCGGGTCACTGCATGTGTTGGGCGATGCCTCGCTGACCGTGGGCCCGTGGCTGGATCAGCTCGGCGTGGTCGATCGCGACCTCCGTCTGCTCGCCGGTCGCACCGGCGTTGATGGCTCGCAGCAACCGTTGATGAATCGCTCGGCGCTCTTTCACGATTTACATCTACCCTGGCGGCAGGAATGGGTCGGTGATGTCGAGCAGTGGAGCGAGATCAGCACCAGGCTCGCTGCGATGCCACCGCCCGACCCCTTGCTGACGGGCATGGATGCCATGATCGGCAAAGAATGCCGCCATACGTGGCGGATTGCTGAACTTGCGGCAACGCGGGCGGTGTGCCGACGTCGCCCGGATGCGCAGCAGGCGCTGCCAATATTGGCCAACACGTTGGAGACCCTGATCGACGAGCATCGCGAGCTCTGGCGGCAACGCTCACGTCCGGGCGGTCTTAACGATAGCTGCGCGCACTATCAACGCGTGGTCGATGATCTCCGGAGCAGGTCGTAATGCGCTCTGTCGTCGGTTGCATGACGGGTACCAGCTTGGATGGCCTCGATTGTGCATTGGTCGCCATCGACGGTCACGGTCTCGCGATGCGACCGCAGGTGCTGCGTGGGCATGCGCATGGCTTGGGCCATCTCGGAGCCGTGCTCCGTGGTCTGGCGGAACAGCATCCGACCACGACCGGGGCCATCGCTACCACCATGCGCGCATTCAGTCAGCTGCATACGCAAGCGGTGCGGGCACTCCTGGGGTCGGATCGTTGCGATCTCATCGCCGTGCATGGTCAGACTGTGGTGCATGTACCGCCAGTGTCGTGGCAATTATTTCAGAGTGCTCCGCTGGCATATGCATTGGGGGTGCCAGTGGTCAGTGATCTGCGCGCCGCTGACTTGGCCTGCGGAGGGCAGGGCGCGCCAATCACCCCCTTGTCCGATTGGATTTTTCTGCGCTCGCCAGACGAGACCCGCGTCGTGGTCAATCTCGGGGGCTTCTGCAATATCACTCTCTTGCCGGCTGGCGGTGGCCCCGACACCGTGCGCGGCTTCGATGTCTGCGCGTGCAATCAGGTGCTCGATGCGATCGCGCGTCACTGTTTCGGGGTCGCCTATGACAGCGATGGCCGCGAAGCGCTGGCTGGCACCGCGCATGCCGAGATCACGGCATTGCTGAACGCTCAACTCAGCGCCCAACGCGCGGCGCAGCGCAGCTTGGGTACCGGCGATGAACTCGGCCATCTCGTCCACACGCTCGCACAGCGCGTTTCTGGTCCTGATTTGGCGCGCAGTGCGTGTCGGGCGATTGCGCACACGGTTATCGCTGCTGGGGGCCCAGGCCACTATGTCCTCGCCGGCGGCGGCATTGCCAATGCGGCGCTGGTGGTGGAATTCCAGCAGGCGGGTGCCGGCGGTGCCAGTCCGACGGATACGCTCGGCCTGCCGGCGGCATGGCGTGAAGCGGCGGCCATGGCCGTGCTCGGGGCGCTGTGCCAAGATCGCGTGGCAATCACGCTGCCTGCGGTAACGGGAGTGGCGGTGGCACCGATCGCAGGAAGCTGGACGCTGCCCTAAACGCCCATGACGCTGCCCCCTGACCGTTCCGCCATCGCCACGGAAGCGCGCAATCCGCACAGCCACGGTTTGCATCGCCTGGATGTGAGCGGACTGGTGCGCTTGATGAATCAAGACAACTACGATGTGCTCGCGGCCATGACGGCGGCGGAGAACACCTTGGTGGCGTTGATCAGCGCGGCCGAACCGGGTTTTCTCGCCGGTGGACGGGTGGTGTATCTGGGCGCTGGCACCTCAGGTCGCCTCGGCGTGCTGGATGCCTCCGAGGCACCGCCCACCTTTCAGGTGCCGGCTGGCCGCATCGTCGGCCTGATCGCGGGCGGCGATGGCGCCCTGAAGCGGTCGAGCGAAGGTCTCGAGGACGAAGCCGACGGCGCCGTCCCAGAATTAGAAGCGTTGCATCTGACGCATCGCGACACCGTTATCGGTATCGCTGCGGGCGGCACCACGCCCTATGTGCTCGGTGGTCTGCAGTGGTGCCATCAACGCGGTGATCGACCCTTGACCGCGTTCATCACCTGCTCGGCGGTAGATCGACCGTTTGGCGTCGATCATCTCATCGTGCTCGCGACAGGGCCGGAAGTGCTGACCGGATCGACGCGACTCAAAGCGGGCACCGCAACCAAACTGGCGCTCAATACCATCTCCACGGCGCTGATGGTGCGCTTAGGCAAGGTCTACGATAACCTGATGGTCGATGTCCGCGCCACCAACGCCAAGCTGCGCGATCGCGCGGCACGCATCGTCGCGCAATTGCTGGGCTGCAATCGCGAGTTGGCTTTCGCCCGCCTCGATGCGGCGGGCGGCTCAGCCAAAGTCGCGGTGGTTATGGTTCATTACGACGTAGATCGTGACGATGCCGAACACCGCTTAGCCGCGGTGCACGGTCGCCTAGATACGATCCTCGACGCCCCGTGACCGCGCATTTCAGCGAAAGTAAGACCGTGCGCGTTGTTCGTCGGTCATGTGCTTCGCATCGCGGCGATTGCAGGCGCTGGGTCAGTAACGGCGGCGACCG
>CAYQAQ010000181.1:0-6536 GCA_964415495.1 uncultured candidatus Brocadiaceae bacterium
GGTGCTCGGAACATATGTTCTCACCGCGACTGCGGCTGAAGATTACAGCCGGACGATCGGCCCCCTTATTGAGACCCACTGCAGCGACTGCCACGCCGGCTCGCGCGCCAAGGGCGGCATTGAGTTAATGGCATTTCGATCCACCGCCGATGTCCATAAGGACACCGCGCGCTGGGAGGGTGTGTTGCATGCCCTGCGCGACCACCACATGCCGCCGCCGAAGGAGTCGACGCTCTCGGTGGCCGACCGTGACGCGATGGTGTCGTGGATCAGCGAGAGTCTCGAAGCGGCATACTTAGCGTTGCCGCCCAACCCCGGGCCTCCGGTGCTGCGCCGCCTCACGCGTGAGGAATACGATCGCTCGCTGCGCGATCTGCTCGGCGTCGAGCTGAACCTGTCGGCGAACTTCCCACCTGACGGCGGTGGCGGTGAAGGCTTCCAGAACAATGCCGACACCTTGTTCGTGCCGACCCTGCTGCTGGAGAAGCTGCTGGCTGCCGCCGGCGAGGCGATCGAAGCCGCTCCGGTGGAGCGCCTCGGCTTCGTCACCCCGAAGAGCGAACGCCCCCGCGATGTGAAAACGGCGGTGCAAGAGACCGCCGCCAACTTCGGCCTGCGCGCCTTCCGGCGTCCGCTCAATCAGATGGAAGTGGATCGCTGGGTGCGGGTATGGGATCGTTGCGTGCGCAAAGGGTTATCGCATGAAATCGGTTTGCGTCAGATGCTGCGCGCGATGTTGGCCTCACCGCATTTCTTGTACCGGGTGGAACTGCAGCAGAGCTCGATCACGCCGTATCTGGTGTCGTCCTATGAGCTCGCTTCGCGTCTGTCGTACTTTCTATGGGGCTCCATGCCCGACGACGAGTTGTTCGCCCTGGCCAAGGATAACAAACTTCATGACGAAGAAGTGATTCGCGCGCAAGTCGCGCGCATGCTGGCCGACCCCAAGGCCCGCGCACTGACCACCACCTTCGCCGTCCAGTGGCTGCGCCTCGACCCCCTCCGCGAAGGCGCTGGACCAGATCCGGGCCGCTATCCGGAATACACCCACGACCTGCGCGAATCGATGATCGGCGAAGCCGCGGCCTTCATGCACGGACTGGTGCAGGAAGATCGCGGCATTCTTGATCTGATCGACAGCGACTACACGTGGGTCGATGGACGCCTCGCACGCATCTATGGCTTCGGTGGCGGGGGCGATGCATTCCGCAAAGTAAGTCTGCCGGATAAGCGCCGTGGTGGCGTCACCGGCATGGCGGCGGTGCACGCGGTGACGTCGTTCCCTGGCCGCACCAGTTTGGTGCTGCGCGGCGCGTGGGTGCTGGATCGGTTGCTCGATAGTCCACCGCCGCCGCCACCGCCCAATGTCGACCAGTTGCCGCGTGAAGATTCCAAGCAAGAGGCGCTCACCTTGCGCCAACGGCTGGCGCAACACCGCGATCATCCCAACTGTGCCAGCTGCCATGATCGCATTGATCCCGTCGGCCATCCCCTCGAGCATTTCGATCCGCTCGGACGCTGGATTGACCGCGATGTGCGCGGAGCGCCCATCGATCCCGATGGCACGCTGCCGGATGGTACCCCGATCAACGGTCCGGAAGCGCTGCGCAAAGCGCTGATGGCGCGCCAGGATCGCTTTACCGAGGCCTTCTGCACCAAGATGCTCGGCTATGCCCTCGGGCGTGGTATTCTGCCAACCGATCGTCCTACGATTTCGGCCCTGCGTTCCAATCTTATTGCCAACGATCATCGCATTCGCGTGCTGATCACCGACATCTGCCTCAGTTTCCCCTTTCGTCATCGCAGCAACGCGCGCTAGCACCCTGCGCAACAAGGACCCCATCATGGACCCTTCCTGGTACATCCCCCGCCGCACCCTGCTCAAGGGCGCTCTGCGTGGTGCCGCTGTCGTCATGGGTTTGCCGATGTTGGAAGCCATGGTCAAACCCTTGTACGCGAATGAGGCCGCCGCTGCCGCCAAGCCGCCCCCGGTGCGCTTCGCGACCTTCTTCTTCCCCAATGGCGTGCCGCCAGGCGCGTATAAAATCGGAGGCGCTACGGCCGATTTAGGCGAGCTCACGCCGATCCTCAAGCCGCTCGAGGCCAACAAGGCCTTGGTCAACGTCATCAGCAATACCTGGCACCCGCTGGCGAATCAGGCGGGCGGCGATGGCCACTACTTCAAGGACGCTCCCTTCCTCACCGGCACCACGATCAACAAGACCACCGGTGCCGATATCAACGTCGGTGGCATTTCGCTCGACCAGCTGCTCGCCCAGCACGTCGGCCATGAGACCCGTCTACCTTCCATCGAGTTGGGCACCGAACCGCCGTACTCGGGGGTCGACAACAATTTTCAGATCACCCAGGTCTATGGCGGCCATATCTCGTGGTCATCACCGACCACGCCGGTGGCGCGTGAGATCAATCCGGCCGAGGCTTTCGATCGCCTATTCAGTGCCCATGCCGAGGGCCTCGATCCCAAAGCCATGCGCAAACCCAGCGCGCTCAGCGCTGAAGATGAGCTGAGTTTGCTCGACGTCATCAACGCCGATGCCAAGCTCACCCGCAACCGCCTGGGCCTGGCTGATCAGCGGAAGATGGACGAATACCTCCAGTCGGTACGCGATTTGGAGCGCCGCATCGCTCACGACATCAAGGAATCCAAGCGCGCTCGACCGACCCCGAAAGAGGCCCTGGCCTCGATGCCCGCTTTGTTTGAGGCGATCAAGCCCTGGCGGAGCCAAAAGAATTACCGCAACCACGATTACACCGGGCACATCCGTCTCTTGCTCGACATCATGGCGATGGCGTTCTGGACCGATCAGACCCGGGTCGCCACATTGATGACCGGAGTATCGGTGAGCGGGCGTAATTTCAGCTTCCTCGATGGGGTCGGCAGCGGTCATCACGATACCTCGCATCACAGCAATGAGCCCGGAAAATTGGCCGAGTATGAAAAAATTTCGACCTGGCAGGTCGAGCAATTCAATTACTTCATCGACCGCCTCAAAGAAATGAAGGAGTTCGGTGCCACCGTACTGGATCGCTCCTGCGTCTTGTTCGGCTCTGGTTTGGGCGATGGCAATGCGCACAGCGGTCGCGATCTGCCGATCATCCTCGCGGGTCGCGGCGGCGGGGCCTTCAAGACCGGCCGCCATA
Source organism: uncultured candidatus Brocadiaceae bacterium (assembly GCA_964415495.1). Classification (GTDB taxonomy): domain Bacteria; phylum Planctomycetota; class UBA11346; order UBA11346; family UBA11346; genus CAYQAQ01. Next base: position 3,163 of record CAYQAQ010000181.1, read on the forward strand.
TCGCCTGTCAAAATGGGGAACGGTTGACCAATGTCTTTCTGGAGATCACCCGGGCCATGGGCCTGAAATTGCCCGCCTTCGGTGATTCGACGGGCGGTCTCAAAGCCTTAGCCGGGTGATCGCCGACGAGTGACGAGCCGAAACGATCTAGGTCAATCGGCCGCGGTCGCGTGCTCGTGGCGGCGGCGATAGATCGTCGTGGTCGTCGGATCACCGGCGACGTGCAGGCGGCGTAGCAAGGCGCGCTTTTTGACCACGTGATCGCGGATGCGCGGCACCACGTCGACCAGGAAGCGCACCGATTCTTCAACGTGCGGACCCTTGTTGAGCATGACACATTCGGCGCGGCTCGACATGGCGGCATCGGTGACTTCGGCCCGTGTGGGAAGGCCCTTCTTGGTGAGCGTCTCCAGCACCTGGGTGCCCCAGATGACCGGGACATGCGCCGCCTCGCACAGCCAGAGCAATTCTTCTTGGATTTCAGCCATGCGCGCAAAGCCCACTTCGACCGCGAGGTCACCGCGCGCCACCAGCACGGCAAAGGGTCCGCCCGAGAGTCCATCGAGCAGAATCTCGGGCATCGCGCTGAATCCCTGCGGCGTTTCGATCTTGGCGACGAGTCCCGGCTGAGCGCCGACAGCCGCACAGCGATCGCGCACCGCGCGCAGTTGTGCGGGACCCTGTACGAAGGACACCCCGAGCAAATCGACCTGCTGCGCAAAAGCATCGATGATGGCGGCGTCAGCGGCGACCAGATCCGGGGTTTCCACGCGGATGTCGACGCAGTTGATGCCTTGATCGGCTTTGAGCTTGGCTTTGCCGCCAGGTACCGCGTCGAAGCGCAAGCGGACCCAGCCGGAGCCGACGGCATCAACAGTGCCGCCGAAGCGACCGTCATTAAAGAAGACGCGATGACCGATGGCCAAATCTTTGAGAATCGCGGGGTGCGTACAGGGTACGCGCCACAAACCGGTGCGCGGCGAACAGGTGCCGACGCCGCGCGAACCAGGTCGCACCAATAAAATGGCAGCCCCCGGTTCAATCGGGATCACCAAGGGCTCAGGCGGAAGTCCGGCAATCGTACCGCGTGCAATCCGTCGGCCTTTACGCCGTAAGGTCACGCGGGTGCCTTCCACCACCTGGAGGCTCTTGCGCGTGACCACCATCAACTCGCCTTCGTCATCGGTGACAATATGCAGCAACCGTTTGCGGCCCCGCGTGTCGCGCAGGCGCAAACGATCACCGGATTGAACCTGTGCCAACGGAATATCGGTCACCGGAAGGCCGGACCCCAGATCACCGTCCAGACGTAGACGACAGGATGCCGGTGCCGTGACCACGCCAGCCCGATCCCGTTCGGGACACAAATGCAGCTGTCCGGGCAAGGGCGGCAGATCGCCCACGCGCAATTTAATGCCGGGCAGATCAAGCAAGGCCCGGCATGGCATACCGGTTCGTTCTGCGGAGGCTCGTACGCCTGCGATTAATCGGGTCCAGGTTTCCGCATCATCATGACCGGCGTTAATGCGCGCCACGCTCATGCCGGCGCGCAGCAGGCGATCCAGTCTCCGATCATCATCGGCGTCATCCGCCGCCAAGGTAACCATGATACGCGGAGTTGGCGTGCCAAATAATGCGCGCGCTGCCGCATCCAAGGCACGGTTGGCCAGGAGGACGGCGCGATCGGAGGACACCCAGGGTTCACCCCGGAGGATACAGGCCAAGGCGGCGCGGACTCGACGGCAATGGGTCAGCACCGAGCCTTCGCAGCGTCCGAGTGACGACAGGCCATACGCTGACAAGGCATCTTGCAGGTCGCGCAAATCCTCGCTGCGCAGATGCAAGTAGTGCAGCAAATTCTCAGCGCTAGCCCGGCGCTCGGGCGGTAGTCCTGCCAATTCATCCTCGTGGGCAGCAACGGCGGCCTCCATGCCGGCACACAGCGCATCCATTCGTGATAAGGGATCCAACGGGTGCTGCATGCTGCGATCCTTACCGCGCTGCCCGCAATAACCTGTGAATTTCAGGTTAATCGGGCAACGAATCCCTGCCGACCATCAGATCAGCGCATCGTTTCCGGCGGCTTTGAGCTGCTCGACTACCACTTTGACCTCTTGGCTGCGCCCTTTGGGCACGACCAAAATGGCGTCCGCCGTAGCGACAATGGTGAGTCCAGTGCAGCCGATCGCGGCCAGCACCTGTCCGCTGTCATTACTGATCAGGCTATCGTGGCAATCCTGAGCGATGATGGCCCCCGCACCCCGTTGACGCAGGCCGGATGCATCGGCATCCAGATGATCGTAGAGCGCATCCCACGATCCCACATCGTCCCAGTCGAAGGCGCCGCAGACGCAGGCAATGTCGCGAGCGTGTTCCATGAGGGCGTAGTCGATGGAGATCCGCTTGAGCGGAGCATAGGCCGCCGCGAGCTGTGACACGAAAGCATCGGTGCCATAGACCTGGGCCAGTGGCCGCAAGGCGGCGGTCAGGTCAGGACAATGTTGATCCAGTTCCTTGAGCACGGTGTCGACGCGCCAGGTGAAGATGCCAGCGTTCCAGCGGTAGTCGCCTTGCGCGAGATAACCTTCTGCCGTTGTGCGATCTGGCTTTTCGACGAAGCGCTCGACCCGATGCACCGGCACCGAGTCGATGGTGTGGATGGCTTCGGCGAGATGGACATAGCCATAGCCGGTGGCCGCGAAACGGGGAGCGATGCCGTAGGTCACTAGGCGACCGGTCGCGGCGGTGACCACGCCCGCCTGCAAGGCGCGTTGGAAAGCATCGGCCGGTTGAATGACTTGGTCAGCAGGCAGCAGAATCATCGTCGCACCAGGATCGAGGCGTTCGACGACGATGGCAGCCAAGCACACGGCCGCAGCGGTGTCGCGGCCGACGGGTTCGGCAATAATTTGCTCGGCCTTGAGCATCGGCAACTGCGCGCGCGTTGCATCCGCCAGGGCGGCGGTGGTGACGATGAGCACGCGCTCGGCAGGAATCATCGGCTGCAGACGCATCACAGCGGCCTGGATCAGCGTGCCGTCGCCCAGCAAATCGAGTAGTTGCTTCGGCCGCTGATTGCGACTGAGCGGCCAGAAGCGGGTACCCGAACCTCCGGCCATGATCACGGCCCAGGGAGTGGAAAGTTGCATGGGATTCCTCGCTTCTAAGAATATTTATGCAATTCGATCAACAGCCGGTTCAGCGGCAGATGGAATGCTTCCTCGCTGGTGCATTCGATCAGCACCACACCGCGACTGCGGCAGAGCTTTTGCATGGCCAAGCGATGGTTTGCCACTTCGGCTTCGTAGGCTTGGCGCAAAGCACGCGGCTCGGCGGTGATCTGACCTTCGCCTTCCAAACCTTCAAAGCGGCTG
>CAYQAQ010000182.1:0-316 GCA_964415495.1 uncultured candidatus Brocadiaceae bacterium
CCACCTCGGCATCTACGCCTATCGCCGCGAGGTCCTACTCGGCTACGCCGCGCTGCCGCCCTCGCCGCTGGAAACCAGCGAAAAACTCGAGCAATTGCGCGCCTTGGCCGCCGGCATCGGCATCGCCTGTGCCGAAGTCAGTCACGCTGCCATCGGCATCGATGTGCGCGCCGACTACGACGCCTTCCTCGCTCGCCGCCGTCTTCATTCTTCGCCCTCGCCCTCGACACGCAGCCAGACCTGAGCACGCCATGACCACGCCGTCCCCTGTTCGCACCGGCCCCACCCGCCACATCTTCATCACCGGGGGCGTGGT
>CAYQAQ010000182.1:326-6510 GCA_964415495.1 uncultured candidatus Brocadiaceae bacterium
GGCAAAGGCATCACCAGTGCCTCGATCGGTCGCCTGCTCAAGAACATGGGCTACCGCGTCCGCGTGCAGAAGCTCGATCCGTACCTGAACGTCGATCCGGGCACGATGAATCCCTTCCAGCACGGCGAAGTCTTCGTCACCGTCGATGGCGCCGAAACCGATCTGGATCTCGGCCACTACGAACGCTTTCTCAATCAGCCGACGTCGCGCCACGCGACTTACACTTCCGGCCGCATTTATCTGTCGGTGATCCAGAAGGAGCGCGCCGGCAAGTACAACGGCGGCACCGTGCAGGTCGTGCCGCACATCACCAACGAAATCAAAGACGCCATCCGCGCCATCGAAGCCGATGATGTCGATGTCGTGCTGCACGAGATCGGTGGTACCGTCGGCGACATCGAAGGCCTGCCGTTCATGGAGGCCGTGCGCCAGTTCGCCAACGAAGTCGGGCGCGAAAACGTCTGCTTTGTCCACCTCGCGTATATTCCCTACATCAAAGCAGCGGGCGAGATAAAAACCAAGCCGGCCCAGCACTCCGTGCAAAAACTGCGCGAAATTGGCATCATTCCCGACGTGCTGATCTGCCGATCGGAACGCCCACTGGCTAAAGACGTGCGCGAGAAGCTGGCGCTGTTCTGCAATGTCGCCGTCAAATCGGTGATCGAATTGTGCGATGTCGCCACCTCGATCTACGAAGTGCCGCAGGTGCTGCTCAAGCAAGACCTGCACACCCAGATCTGCCGTAGCTTAGGACTGCCCGACCACGAATGCGACATGCGCGCCTGGGATCTCATGGTGCGCCACATCAAGAACCCCAAGGACCATGTGACGATCGGCTTGATCGGCAAATACATCAACCATCAAGACGCCTACAAATCGGTGACCGAAGCCATCGACCATGCCGCCTACGCGCACCTGCTCAAAGCCGACATCGTCCGCATCGAAAGCGATGCCTTAGAAAAAGACGACTGGGAAGATCAGCTCAAGGATCTCGACGCCATCGTCGTTCCCGGCGGCTTCGGCAAGCGCGGCTGGGAAGGCAAGCTGCGCGCCATCCGCTATGCACGCGAGAACCAGCGGCCGTACCTCGGCCTGTGCTTAGGCATGCAGGCTTCCTGCGTCGAATTCGCCCGTGGCGCGCTCGGTTTGGAGAAAGCCAACTCGACCGAAATGGACGAGAAAACCCCGCATCCGATCATCTCGGTGATGGACGCGCAAAAGGAAATCGTCGCTCAGGGCAAGCTCGGCGGCACCATGCGCCTGGGTTCGTATCCGTGCACCCTGACGCGCAAGACCTCGCGCACGGCGAAAGTTTACGGCGGTCTCGATGTCGTCAGCGAACGCCACCGCCATCGCTACGAATTCAACAACGCCTACCGCGCGCAATTTGAAGCCGCCGGCTTGCAGTTTACCGGCCTCTACATTCCCGATCCCGGGAAGCCGGAAGAATCCCTGGTCGAAATCATCGAACTGAAAGACCATCCGTGGTTCGTCGCCACCCAGGCGCATCCAGAATTTCAATCCAGCCCGGTCGAACCGCATCCGCTGTTCAAAGGCTTGTTGGGCGCGGCGTACAAGCACCGTAAAGGCGAACATCCGGCCTGACGCCCGGAGGTGCCGATCACGCGACCGACCAAGTCAGGCAGGTCGGAAGTACGCGGTCGACATCGGCGCAAAACTGCTCAAATAATGGGCGCTTAAACTTTACGGGTCACAAGACCCGCGCACGAGCGTTGATGAAGCACGCCAGCAGCGACCAACCAGGCCGCCGCGTGAGCGCCAGGGTGGAGTCCCCATGTCGATCGTCATTCGTTTGTCCCTGCTGCTGTTGCTCGGTGGCCTGATGCCAACCACGCTCCTCGCGGAGGAATCGGCCGCCGAACCGACGGTCGCCGCCGCTACCGCTACCGGCACCATCACCGAAGAACGCCGAGTGCCCAAGGCCACCATCGTGCAGCGCTTCGAACAAGGTGGCATCACCAATGTGGGTGCTGCTCGGCCTGTCGGTGGCGGCACTGACCTTCGTCCTGGAACGCAGCGTCAATTTCCGCCGCGAACAGGTGGTGCCGAATGGTCTGAAGGATCAGGCCCGCAAGCAGTGGACCCAAGGCGAATTCGCGCACCTGGAAAAGCTCGACGAAACGCGGCCAAGCGTGCTCGCTGGTGCCATCGCCCTGGTCGCGCGTCATCGCCACTTGCCCAAGGCTGAAATCAACCGCCTCGCCGAAGACGAAGTCAGCCGCGTGATGCGGACCCATTTGGCCCGCGCCTATCCACTCGCCGTGGTAGCGACACTCGCGCCGTTGCTCGGCTTGTTCGGCACCGTCACCGGCATGATCGACTCCTTCGAAGTGGTGGCCATTGCCGGTTCGCTCGGCGATGCCTCCCTGCTCGCTGGCGGTATTTCGAAAGCGCTGGTCACCACCGCCTTCGGCTTGGCAGTATCGATTCCGGCCCTGGGTGCCTATCACTGGTGCCGGCAGCGCACCCCCCGCCTCGCTCTGGAGGTCGAAGAGGAACTCACCGACCTGCTCGGTGACTGGTTCCACGCCCCGGCTCCGGCCGCGACCTGAGAAGGACCATTCATGCGCATTCAACTGGGCGATGACGAAGGCGTTGAAGTGGCGATGGCACCGCTCATCGACTGCGTCTTCTTGCTGCTGATCTTCTTCCTGGTCGCCACGACCCTGAAAAAGGTCGATGACGAGCTGCCGCTCACGCTGCCCGACGCCAGCGCCACCATCGCGGTTCAGCAGCCGGACGACGTGACCATTATCGCTGTCGATAGCACGGGGGCCTTCCACGTCGGTGGCGCGCCGGTGTCCAGCGATCTGCTGCAGCGCCAGATGCGCGACCTCGGCCGGATCAACCGGGATTCGAAGATTCGCCTTGATGTCGATCGTGACGTGCCGTTTCAACGCGTCATGGAAGTACTCGACATTCTGCGCTTCGAACAGCTCGCCAACATCGGCATCAATACCAATCAGAAGGGACTCGGCGTCCCGTGAGGCCCGCGCGTCGGCAACGCTTCTGGCTGATCTCAGGCGGCGTACACCTCGCGGCGCTGGTGGCGCTGATTCTGTCACCGGTCGGCGAGCACATTTTTCGCCGCGACATTCCGGAACGCCCCGAGGTCGTCCGCCACGGCAGCGGATTGTCCCGCGTCGTCGATGACATTCGCGACCTCACCGCCGAACGTCTGCGTGCCCAAGTCGCGCTGCTCGAAGCCGGCCAGCAGCGTATGGCGACGAACTTCACCGTGCTCAACGCGCATTATCAACCGCGCGCCGATGTGCAGGCCGCCGTCGCCCGCGAGCGTTTTGCCGAGCAAGCCGAGGAAGCGCTGACGCGTCAACGTGCCGTCCTCACCGCCGCCACCACCGTCGCCGCCGACCCGGATAGCGCCGGCATCATGGCCGCCATCCTCGGCGAACATCAGGCGCGGGTGACCACCGGCCTGGAAGAGATCCGGCGTGGCGTCCATTTGCTCGCCAGCGATCGCACCGACCTGATCGACGAGCTGCGCGCGGTTGAGGAACAGCAACTGGAGGCCTTCCAGCATCTGCGCTGGGTGCGCGACAACCATCACGGCATCCAGCGCCATCGCGATCGCATCGGCGTCATCACCAAAGAGCTGGCCGATATCGCGACCGAACTGGCCACCATCGAAGAAGCCCTCACCGCCGCCGACACTGCGCTGACCACGGCGCGTCAGGTCCAGGCCGAAGCTGCCGACGACCGCGCTCGCCGCGCTGCCAACAAGCGCGTCAGCGATGCCGAACGCGCCCAACGCGACGCCCGCACCCGTAAAGAACGCGCCACCACCCGCCGCGATCGTTTGACCGGCGAGTCGACGCAGATCGCCAATCGTATCACCGGCCAGATCGCCAATCGCGAGAAGCACGCCGGCACCGCCCTGCAGCTGCAAACTGCGGCCACCACGCGGCAATCTGCCGTGGTCGATGCCGTCCATGCGATTCTCGCCACGGAGACCACGCCATGAGACCGCGCTGTGCTGCGCTCGTGCTGTGGATCGCCATCGTCGGTGCCGCGCCTACCGCCGAGGCCTCCCCGGACACACCGCTCGGCGTCGGCATCGTCGGTGCCTACGACGACGCCGTTGCGCGTCTGGAACAGCTGTGCGCCGACTACCGGCGCATCCGGGCCATCCAACTCGCCACCCGCCGCAACATCGCCTTCGGCGAGGCCCACGATCTGATTTCATCGGTAATGCCCGAGCTGGTGCCCATCGAGCGCGACCTGCTGCAGCGTGCCATCGTCGATCCCGCCGACATCGTGCCGCATAAGCAGGCGGTCATCCTGGTCGAAGCGCAAGTGCAGATGATGGTCGATCTTGCCGCGCGCCTGCTGGTGGAAATTGAACAGGTGCACGCCGAATTGCAGGCCCAAGAAGAGCACGGTCCTGAACAAGACCTCGATCTGGCGGAGATCGTCAGTCGCGAAACCTTCGATCCCGACCAAGCCGTGGTCACTGGCGAAGTACGTCCCGAAGCAACCGCCCAGCTCGAGGCGCTGACCGAAGCCGCGCGGGAAACCAAGAACGAACCCGCCCGCGACCTTACCGCTCTGATGCGGCCCTTGGTGCCGGACATCAAGGATCTGACCACGACCGACGACGCCGACCCGGCGCAGCCCACCGATCTCTTTGTCAGTGCAAGCGGTCCAGATTCCCTGACCGGACGCGTCGATCTGAACACCCTCAATTGGCAACCCGGCCGACGCATCGCCCATGAAGGGAACGCCGTCGAATGGCAGTTCATCGATACCTGGTACACCATCGGTCCGTTCCCAAACCCGCATCGGATGAACATTCACCGGCAATTTCCGCCCGAAACGGTGATCGACCTCAGCGCCAGCTATATCGGCAAAGGTGACCGCGCCGTGCGCTGGCAATTCGTGCAGAGCAACGAAGCCCGCGTCATCCCGGCCGATCCCGAAGAATACGCCATCTATTACGCCTACACCGAACTGTGGTTCGACCGGCCCATGGATCTGTGGGTCGCTATTGGCAGCGACGACCGCGGCGAAATCTGGCTCAACGATCTGCCCATCTGGATCAGCAGCGACCAGCTCAAAGGCTGGCGCATCAACGAAGGTTTCCGCAAAGTCAGCTTCCAAGCCGGTCGTAATCGCATCCTCTATCGCGTCGAAAACGGCTGGCGCGGCGTCGAGTTCTCATTGGGTCTGCGCATCGCGGAGTAAGTGGCGTTGTTTCCAGTTGCCAGTTGCCAGTTGCGATGGGCCTTTCACCACTGGTTACCGGCTCCTGGCTTTCGTGCATGCATGGCCTCGGGGCCATGACAACGCACGCCCTGACCCGCAGACATCCCCCAGCAGACGAACACCAGCCCGGGAACGCCGGTCTCCCGACCCGGCCGGGGCGATGCACCCGACCCAGCACCTCCGTCAAACGGTGTTCATCAGATTCCCAGATGCTTGGTGCCGCGAGACGCCCAGCGGCCGGTCAGGAGACCGGCGTTCCCGGGGGCGCGCACGATCCTCGCTGGTGATCTGGCCACGCTACCGCCCCCCTATTCACGACAACGGTGCCGTGGCTTAATCGACGTTAATACGATCCAACATTCGTCGTCCATCAATAACGGCGAGGATGTTGACCGTATTACCGTCAATCGTGTAAATGATTCGACGTTTCAGGCAGATAATCTCAAGCAATGGTTCCCCTGGAAACTCTGGCACGCGCCGACCAGACCGCGGAAACTGAGATAAGCCAGCCACCTTGCGCTCGATCCGGGCCACGACTTTTTCGGCATTTATGACCGAATCGCGCCGAACGATTTCCAACCCAATACCGTGAACACACTTGATCGCGTAAGGCGACCACATTATCCGATACGCCACTTCTTCCTCAATAACTCAGCTGCCTTAGCGTGAGATACCCCTTTACCGGCAGCAATCTCTGACCGACCGCGATTGACGCTTTCGATGACGTGTAACTGATAACGGATGTCTTGCATCGCCGCGCCGGCCGGAAGGGCATGAACAGCAGCGAGCACCTGATCTCGAAGCTTAGCGGTCATATCGCAATCTTACGGATCCGTGCAGACCGGGCAAGCTACGAGCCCGGTGACCCAATCACCCCGCCACCGCCTCCACATCCACAGACACCTGCACCCCATGTTGCCCGCCACCCAGGATCATGCCC
>CAYQAQ010000183.1:0-3382 GCA_964415495.1 uncultured candidatus Brocadiaceae bacterium
TCCACAGGTGTCACAATGGTGGACATAAATGGCGACGGCCTTTTAGATATATATGTTTGTAACTCTGGGGACGTGAAAGGTGACAATAAAGAAAATGAGCTTTTTATTAATCAAGGAGACCTCACTTTTAAGGAAGAAGCCAAAGAATATGGACTTAATGATCCTGGTTTTTCCACCCACGCTGTATTTTTTGATTTTGATAAGGATGGTGATTTGGATGTTTACATTCTCAACAATTCATTTCAAGCTATAGGAAGTTTCAATTTAAAGAAAAACGAGCGACCAGTCAGAGATGACATGGGTGGTGATAAGCTTATGGAAAACCAGAATGGAAAGTTTGTAGATATCAGCGAAAAAGCAGGAATATATGGAAGCGTTATAGGTTTTGGGTTAGGAGTAACTATCGGTGATGTAAATAGAGATGGATGGGAAGATATTTACATATCTAATGATTTTTTTGAAAGAGACTATCTATATATCAATCAAAAAAATGGTACTTTCAAAGAAGACCTTGTACATCAAATCCAAGCTACTAGTGCTGCGTCAATGGGTGCTGATATTGCTGATGTAAATAATGATGGATGGAATGACATTTTTGTTACTGATATGCTACCCCATGATTATTCTCGCTTGAAGACTGTCACCACTTTTGATGATTGGAATCGATATATTTATGGTGTTTCCAATGGATATCATCACCAATTTATAAGAAATACCCTTCAAAAAAACAATGGCAATAACACTTTTTCAGAAATAGGGCGATTTGCCGGGGTGGAAGCCTCTGACTGGAGCTGGGGCGCATTATTTTTTGATATGGACAATGATGGTTTGAAAGATTTATTTATAGCCAATGGTATTTATAAAGACCTCACTGACCAAGATTACTTACAATATGTAGCCAATGAGTCGGTCATGACTTCTATCATTAATGAAGATGGAGTCAATTACAAAGAGTTGATAGATATTATTCCCTCAAGACCCGTCCCTAATCAAGCATATAAAAATAAAGGCGATTTTTGCTTTGAACTCTTTCCACAATCTGGTCTTATGACACTTGGATTTTCAAATGGTAGTGCTTATGCAGATCTTGACAATGATGGAGATCTTGATCTCGTTGTAAATAATGTCAACATGCCCTGCTTTATTTACGAAAATAATGCAACTCAAGTGTCATCTAACAGCTTTATAAAAATACAATTGAGGGGAGAAGGTAAAAATACATTTGGCATTGGTGCTTATATTATTGCAACGGACGAAATTGGTAAAAAATATCACTTCGAAAACCAACCAACAAGAGGGTTTCAATCTAGCATGGATTCAAGACCTCACATAGGTTTAGGACAAACCAAAATAGTAAATCTTGAAGTTTTTTGGTCATCTGGCAAACATAGTTTCTTACCTAATCTACCTGTTAATCAAACTGTGACTATCTATGAAAGTGAAGCGAATAGAGATAAATCAAAAGAAAGACAAGCTTCCCAAAGCAACCCTATAGATGCCTCAATCTATTTAGATTACACCCATGAGGAAAATCTATATATTGACTTCAATAGAGAAAAATTGATCTATCACAAAATGAGCACACAAGGTCCAAGAGTGGCACACGGTGATATAAATGGAGATGGACTAAGCGACATGGTTATACCAGGACCAAAAGGAATACCTACTACCTGTTATTTACAAAACTCAAGGGGTGAGTATCAAAAAATACCTATTAGTTCTGTTTTTAATCAATATAAAGAGGCAGAACATATCAAAGCACTATTATTTGATGTGGATGGAGACGGAGACAATGATTTATATCTTGCGAGTGGTGGTACAGAGCTCACTGAATTTTCGGAATTTCTATATGACAGAATTTTATACAATGACGGGAAAGGTAATTTTACAGATTCTGGACAAAAACTACCTAATGAAAACAACCTCATCAGTACAGGAGATGTCGCTTATGGTGACTTAAATGGTGATGGTCATTTAGATTTATTTATAGGTGAACGAGTTAAAATAGGAAGATACGGAGCTAAGTGTTCAGGCTATATACTTATCAATAACGGTAAAGGTCAGTTTAAAGATGTTACATCACAATGGACTACAGAACTTCAAAACTTGGGCCTCATTACTACAGTTGCTATTGCTGATATGGACGGTGATAGCAAAGATGACCTCATAGTAGCTGGTGAATTTATGCCTCTTACAATTTTTAAAAACAATGGAAAAAATTTAACCAAAATAGTGAGCAATGAAGATAGTTTTGGGTGGTGGAATACTTTTGTAATCTCTGACATCAATTTGGACGGTCGCTTAGATATAGTTGCTGGTAATCATGGACTCAATTCAAGATTTAAAGCCTCTACGGAACACCCCATTAAACTCCTGTACTTTGATTTTGATGGAAATGGGTTTGAAGATCCTGTTTTTTGTAAAACTTTCCCTGATAAAAAAGATTATCCCTTTGCACTTAGACACAATCTAATGGATAGAATACCTATTTTGAAAAAGAAATATCCTAATTTTGACAGTTTCAAAAATGCATCTATAGATGATATTTTTAATCCAAACGACATAAATAGAATTGAGCCTCTCCATGTAAACGAGTTAAAATCTTGTATTTTTTTCAATGAAGGGAAGATGGGATTTAGAAAAAAAGAATTACCTTTGACAGTACAATATAGTCCAATTTATGCCATCTGTGTAAAAGATATCAACAACGACAAGATGCCCGATTTGATATTGGGTGGAAACCTCTATGGTGTTCAGCCTGAAGTAGGTAGATACGACGCCTCATATGGCCATATATTAATCAATGATGGCAAGGGTGATTTTAAAGATAAGTCATTAGAATATAAATTTTCAATCAAAGGCGAAATCAGAAGTTTTGTAGATGATGGAGATAAGTTACATATTTTTAGAAATAATGACAAAATGGTTTCATATAAAATACAAAAACGATGAACAGATATTTGATTATGATATTTTCAGTAACACTTTTTATTTCTTGCAAAAAATTTAAAGAAGATAATAGTAAATCTGATACTTTTAGTGTTTTAAGCAAAGAAAAAACAGGCATAGAATTTATTAATTTACTGAATGAAAGTGATTCACTAAATATAATTGAATACCTCTATTATTACAATGGTGGAGGTGTAGCGATAGGGGATATCAACAATGATGGATTAGAAGATATATTTTTTACTGGCAATGAAGTACCAGACCAACTGTATCTAAATCTAGGTAATATGAAATTTGAAAATATCACAGAAAGAGCTGGTATCCTAAACTACAATACCTGGTCCACAGGGGTCAATATAGACGATATCAATGGAGATGGTTTCAATGATATATATGTCTGCAAAGTGGCTATGAAGGATTCAATTCCTTATGA
>CAYQAQ010000183.1:3392-6490 GCA_964415495.1 uncultured candidatus Brocadiaceae bacterium
AATCTTCTTTACATAAATATGGGTGATGGTACTTTTAAAGAAATGTCTAAAGAGTATGGACTTGATTTTAAAGGTTTCTCTACTCAATCAGTATTTTTTGATTATGATGGTGATGGCGATTTAGATATGTATTTACTAAATCAAAATAGACATAATATCAATAGCTATGGCACTATTGAAAAAAGAAAAGAGAAAGACCCTTATGCTGGAGATAGACTCTATGAAAACAAAATGAACGAAATCAATAAATTTGTTGATGTCACTAATGATGCAAACATATACAATAGCCCATTGGGTTATGGCTTAGGTATTATTGCTTCTGATTTTAATAATGATGGTTGGACAGATTTGTACATAGGCAATGATTTTCATGAAAATGATTATCTTTATATCAATAATGGTAATAAAACATTTTCCGAAGTAGCTACTTCTGCTTTTGCTCATACAACACAGTTTAGTATGGGTGTAGATGCTGCCGATATTAACAATGATGGATGGTTGGATATATTTAGTACAGACATGTTGCCATATATGCCGTCGGTTAATCTTGTATCCGCAGGTGAAGACTCTGATCAAATCAAAAAAATAAAAATAGACTTCGGATTTCACTTCCAAAATGCACGCAATCATTTTCAGATTAATAGGAAAGATGGATCCTTTGCAGACATTGCTTATATGACCGAAACATTTGCAACAGATTGGAGTTGGTCTGTCTTACTGCAAGATTTTACAAATGATGCCGAATGTGATATTTTTATATCTAATGGTATTGTAAAACGACCTAATAATCTTGACTACATTAACTATCTCAATGAATATGACAAAAAAAATATAAATAAAAATACTACCAGGACTGAAAATATATTAAAAAAGATGCCCTCAGAACCCTTAGGTAATATTTTTTTTAAAGGACTAGGTAATTTAAAATACTCTAAAGTCACTGAGTCGATTCTTGGTAGCCCCAATTTTTCTACTGGAGCAGCCTATGCCGATCTGGATAACGATGGTGATTTAGACATAGTCGTCAATTGTATTAATCAAACCTCTTTTATTTATGAAAATACAACTAATAACGGTTCTTCTTTAAGATTTAAACTTGAAAATGAAAATTCTAAAACTCAAAAAGGTAGTAAAGTAAAACTATACACCAATAATGGAATTCTGTATAAAGAACTTCAAACTACTCGAGGTTTTATGTCGTCGAGTACTTCAAATGTATTTTTTGGTTTAAATTCAAAAATCATCATTGATTCTATATTAATTATTTGGCCTGACAATTATATCCAAAAGGTTGAAAATTATAGTTTTACAGAGTTAAATATTGTAAAACGAAACGACCAAAAATCAAAAATAAATTTGCAAAAATCTATCATTTCTTATGATTTAAAAACTTCTATTTTACCAATTAAACATGAAGAAAACTTGTATTACGATGAAAACACTGAAAAACTGATTCCAGAAAGACTTTCACATTCAGGGCCCGCCTTCATTGTCGATGACATAAATAGTGATGGCATAAATGACATCTTCATAGGTGGTGCTAGAAATCAAGCACCTAGATTATATCTAGGTAGTCCGTCAGGCCAGTTTACTCTTGTAGAAAATAAAGACTTTTTAGCTGATGCCAAATACGAAGATGTGGATGCTGTATTAATAGATTTTGATGGAGATGGAGACAAAGATATATATGTGGTCAGTGGAGGCAATGATAATAAGGAACTAGACAAACTTTTAGAAGACAGGATCTATCTAAACAATGGTAGTGGTATTTTCAATCGTATTCCTATTTCTTTACCTCATACTAACGGAAGCTGTATCTCTGTTGGCGATTTTGATGGTGACGGATTTGAAGATATATTTGTAGGCGCTAGATCCATACCTGGATCCTACGGTTTGTCACCCTACAGTTTTGTTCTAAAAAACATGGGAGGATTAGGAGTAGAAATTGCATATAAAGAAAGGTATGGGATGATTACTGCAAGCAGCTGGGTGGATATTGATGGGGATAATGACCTTGACTTAGTACTATGTGGGGATTGGACAAATATAATAGTACTTGAAAACAATGGTAAAGGTCAATTGACAAAAGCCTCTTCAAAGTTGGGGTTAAACAATATTTTGGGCATGTGGAATTCTATTGCCTTTTATGACCTAAATAATGATAGTATTTTAGATATTTTAGTAGGTAATACAGGACTCAATCATAAATGGAAAGCAACAACTGAACTTCCTATAAAACTCTATGTAGGCGATTTTGATCAAAATGGCTTTACAGATCCAATTATTTTTTACCACTATTTCAGTAGATATATGCCTTATGCTTCATTGTCCACATTGGCTTCGCACATACCCTTAATAAAAAAGAATTTTACGACGTATGACAGTTTTAAAGGTGTCCAAAATATAGAAAAATTATTTCCTAATTATAAAGAAAATTTGGTTGAGGAAAAATATGTCAATGAATTGAGATCTGGTGCTTTTATTTCACAACAAGGAACTTATAAATTCGTTCCATTTCATGATATGGATCAAGCAAGTGACATTATGGATTTTGCCATAAGTGATAATGGAGATATAATATATATAGCAAACTATCATGAGTATGTAGCAGAAAATGGCAAATCATCTTCTAATCCTGGACGCATATTGGGAAAATATGATGCAACAAAAAGTAAATTTACCCAAAGTGTTTCTTTGCCTTTACCCGTGCAATTAAACCCTAGAAAGATAATCAATGTATCAAATGATAAATGGTTTATAGCGACTAATAACGGATTTATATATTTACTAGAAAAATAAAAAGATGTTAAATTTACCTTATTAATTGAACAACAAAAGTTCAACTTTGAGATAAAACAAGATGCCTATAAAATTCCATTGTAACTTTGGGCTGTACAATTTAGGTCATTTTAGATTTTTAGGTATAATTTCATTAATTGTAGTTAGAATAATACTGAAAATAATATTTTTTAACAATCAAATCTTTCTAATTTAGTCCGTATATTATTTTAAAAATAAGGTAATGGCTCAATCAACCTCTACCTCTACTTCAACTTCACCCCTTTCCCCAAAAAAGCCGTAAAGCTTTCTAGATAAAA
>CAYQAQ010000184.1:0-6477 GCA_964415495.1 uncultured candidatus Brocadiaceae bacterium
CCTATCAGCGGTTTCCCGCTTATCTGGGCGTCCACAAAACCGGGGGAGGATCACATCATGCCGGACGTGACCCTCGACACTGTTCGTCCTCTGCTCAGTCAGCACCGTGTTGATGGCTCGTGGTTGGAATGCACGTTTACGTGTCCGGCGACGGGCACGGCGTGTTCTACCTCCATCCAACTGCAAGAGGGAGCAGCGCGCGGCGTAGCCGCCCGCACGACTCACCATGTGAAGTATGGTATTTTCTCGGCGATTCGCCGGGCCATTACCATTTCATTTATAGCCTGACGGGAGGCGGCACGGTGGGATCGGTCGCTTCGCAAGCCGCCGGCGAAAGCGCTGACGCGGCAGCACGACCCTCCAGCCGTGGACCGGTGACGCATACCCAAGCGGAAATTGACGCGGGCATCGTCGCTGCCTTCGTCAGCGTTCAGACCCAGTTCACCTGGGACGGCTCGCGTTGGGTCGCGCGTGCGTTGATCGACGGTCTGCAAGGGGCATACGATACCCGAGCGTCAGCCCACCCGATCGTGACCGAGTATGACCGTGAGATCACGGCTCGCCTTCTGGCAGCGGTGGCCGCAGCATCCGGTACCGTATCCCCTGCTGCGGCGGCGCATATCGCCGCTGTGGCCCCATCTCGTTTGGGCGGGGTCGATGGCGCTCAGCAGGCAGGTTTGCCCAGCGGCGTCGAATTGGGTGAAGCCACTGCGGGAGAAGTACGTCAAACGATGGTTCAGGCCGCTTGGGGCGTGGCGCAGGTGGATGGCGCGGCCAGCCATGCGGCGCAGAACCTGGTGGCAACCGCGGCCAAGAGCCTGGGCGTGGACGACGCGATGGTGGCCACGTTGCGCACCGATGCTGCCCACTGGGCGGTCGATCAGGCGGTCGCAGCGGCAGGTGCCGATGGCTCCATCTCAGGCGATGAGCGACAATCCTTGGCCGCACGTGCCCAAGCGTTGGGCTTGACGGCTGACGATGCGGAACGCGCCGTGGTGCGCTTCCGTAAGGCTAAAGGCCTCTAGAGGCCTCTAGGACACCTCAGGCCGTACGACCGGCAGCAAACGCTTCCAACTCGGCTAACGCCTGGACCACATTCTTATCGTCTTCCGCCCGGCGGGCGAAATCACGGCAGGCTTCCAGCGCAGCCCCGGCGACTTTCCCCATGCCGCGATGGATCTGCGCGCGACACGCTAGACTGGCGGTGAAGAAGCGCTCGACGGCGCCCGCTTGATTGGCGTCTTCGATGGTCATCAATTCTTGCACCAGACCTAAAGCCAGGGACGGCTCGCCGGTGAGCAGATGCGCGCGGCCGCGGTGATACAGGGCCTGATGACGCAGACGCCATTCCTGATGCGCGGTGGTGGCCACCAAGGTGCGGGCAGCGGCATGGATGAGGTTGCCGGCTTGACGCAGCTGGCCTTCGGCGGCGCGGATCAGATTGGCGGCGATCTGCGCCGCTTGCGGCACGATGTCCTCGTTGGCATCAAGGCTGGCGAGCACCGGCTCGGCTTCGGCCAAGTAGGTCGTCGCTTCGCCGAAGCGGCCACGAGCCGCAAACGTCTGCGCGGTCAGCACCGCAAGCCGTGCACGCTCAGCGGTGGTGGTCACGCCCTGGGCCATGGCCGAGGTGGCCTCGTCGGCCTTGCCCTGCAGCCGCATGGCGACGACTAAACCACGCAACAAGCTGCGGCGGGTGAAGTCGTGGTGTTCTGCTGACGGATGCTGGAGCAGGCGACGCTGGAAACGCTCCGCATCGACAGCGCGATCAAGCACCGCACAGCCAAGATGCACCGCGAAGGCGCCGAGCTTGAGCACGTCTTCGTGCGATTGGCTTTTGCCGAACAGCTCGTCGAGCTGGGCGAAGGCGCCGTGCGGGTCGTTCGCGGCCAGTTTGGACGCTTCCAGGATCAGACGATCAAAGGGAGTGGGCTGCACCATGGAGGGACAAGCTACCCCGGCGAGCCGGGCTCGAAAGCGGATTGCGGCCCGCTGTCGGCGACCGTGCCGGGCAGGGCGGGCACGAAGCGGACCTCGTCGTGGATCGTGGTCAGGATGGTCTGGCCCTGCCGCACGATCACGGTGAGCATTTGATCGCTGCTGAGTGGCCCGACCGGCAGCACGAGCCGTCCGTCGGTGGCGAGTTGGTCGACCAGCGCCTGCGGCACGCGGGTGCAGGCGCAGCCGACGTGAATGCGATCGAAAGGCGCGGCATCGGCTGCACCGCGCAGGCCATCGGCATGGCGCAGATCGACGGATGCCGGCACCACGGCGCGGGCACGGGCGTAGAGCTCGCCTTGGCGCTCTAGCGCAATCACGCGGCCGTGCGGGCCGACCAACTGCGCGAGCAACGCCGCGACATAGCCCGAGCCCGCCCCAAGATCGAGCACGCGCTGGCCCGGTTGCACCGCCAGCAAGCTGAGCATGGCCGCGACCAAGCTGGGTTGGCTGATGGTCTGCCCGGCGCTTAAGAGTACGGCACGATCCGCATCGCGCGCGGTGCGTGCGCTCTCGGGGAGAAAACGATCGCGATCGACCGCGAGCATGGCCGCACGCACACGTGGATTGGTATCAAGTGCGAGCGCGTCCAGCCAGCCGGGGGTCATCAGCAGCGCAATCCGTCGACCGTACCGCGCAAGAAGCCGAGCTCACGCACGGTGCCCGCCAGCGGATCGCCTTCGCTGGCAGCGAGCACACTCCACGTATACGTCTCGACCGCGACGTGCGGCTGTGCACCGTTGGCAAGACAGGCGCGCAGACCGGCTACGCTGTCGCGGATGGTGGTCGACAGGCCGCGTTCTTGCGGCTCTTTGAATAGCGGAATGTGAAAGTGGCTGCGCACGGTGCGCGCCGATGGTAGGCGCGCGAGCAGCGGATCGAGTTGATCGAGATCTTCGGCTTTCACCACGGAACCAGCGGTGCTGCGTGCGGCAGTCTGGTGCAGAAAGCGTGGTTCAGCCAGCGCGCGCAAAGCGGCCACGCCGTCAGGGTCGGTGTGCGGATCGTGCACTTCCGGCGCGGCGCTGACCTGGACTTTGGCAATGGGCACGCCGGCCGCGCGCAGACGCGCGACCGAAGCGTTTTGATCTTCGAAGGCGAGACTGACGTGGCAGGTATCCCAGCAAATGCCGAGATGGCGCGCGATCGCGGTCGTCGCTGCGGCGCGATCGCCATCGAGGGCATTGGCAGCAGCGGCAACGCCGTGCTGGGCCAACGCACCCTGCCAGAACGCGACGACGTCGTGCGTGGTTTCCAAGAAGCACCACGGTTCGGGCTCCAAGGCCAGGATCACAGTGCGACCGTGATCGCGCTGCGCACGCGCGGCTGCCGCGCACCACTGTCCCAAGGCGGCGGCGATGCGCGCCGGGTCGTTGTGACCCGGCCCGAATCCGCGGTAACTGCCGGGCACGGTTGAGATGCTCACCACCGGCGCATCGGTGAGCGCGAGCGCGACGCTGATCAACGCGATGGTGTCGGTCAATCGCGCCGCTTCCGTCCAATCCGGCACATACGCCGCACGCTTCACCACGTCGGCTTGAAAGTGCTGGAGTGGAAACGCGTTGAAGGTGTGCGCTGACAGGTGGTGTGCATCCAGCACGCGGCGCAGCGCAGCGCGTCGCTCCGGATCTGCGAGCTCATGGATGGCCTGCGATCCCAGACGCAGATCGACACCCAGGCGCTCCCAGCCCAAGCGCTCACGCGCGGTGCCGGCGAAGTCGGTGAGGGTGCTGACGAGGTCGTCGACCGACTTGGCAGGGTGGAGGTTGGTACTGTAGCCGAGCGGTTCCATGCGAACCATTGCGCTCCTGGTGCGTTGACATCCTCCCTGCGCTACGGCCGTCGCAAGGCTTCCTCGCCGGTTCGCGCGCCGGTTCCACACGGCCCGTATGGTTTCGTGGTGGGGCGGCTTGTGTGCAGGGGGAAGGAGACCACGGTCAGCGCATGGCCACGCGATTGCGCCAATATCGGGCGGAGATCCAGGCCTATCTGGCCGAAACGGGCCTCGATCGCCATTTGCAGCGACGCCACCTAGCGTTGGTGGCCTTTGGCTTGTTTTCGTCCCTGGGCTTAGTCGCCGCGCAGATCGCATTGCCGGTCATCGAGGTCGAACCGTGGCGGCGGCAGATCGCGCTCGGTCTGGGCGTCAGCTACATCTGCACCTGCCTGATGATCAGCCTGTGGGAGCAAGACCGCGCGCTGCGTCGACTCCAGGTCATCACCGACGACGTGGCGACGCGCGCCAGCCTGCTGTCGCGGCATTTGTTGCGGCGCGATAGCTTCCTGCTGGTGATGGCATTGGTCGGCCAAGCCGTGTGTTGGGCGGTCACCGCCCTGGGCATTCGCCTGTGGTCAATCGACGCACTGATCGTCACCTTACCGCTGGTGCCCACGGTGCAGCAATTGTGGATCGGTTACGACGAAGTGCCGACGCGCGGGCGCTTGGTGCTGTTGTATAAGCTCATCGCGCTGTATTCGGAGCGGACGCGGGCGTAGAGGGGGAGAAGGTGAGGCGCGAAGAGATGGATGGTGCGTCGCACCACGTGGAGTGGAATGACGCACAGGAAAACGCCAATGCATCCCGGTATGGTGGGGAACGACCGAACGGGATCTCGGAGCGATTTGCCGACCGACGAGGGACGACCAGCGACCGACGAGCGACGAACGAACCCTCACCACGACAGCATGCGTACCAATAAAAAACGGGGAGTGCCACATGGACACTCCCCGTCTACAAAAGCACACGACCTAGGACCCAGGACCTAGGACCTAGGACCAATGAGACCCAGGACCATGATTATTTAAAAATAGCCAACACTTCCGACTCTTCCATGACCAGGTATTCCTCGCCATCAACTTTGACTTCGGTGCCAGCGTAGGAGTTGAACAACACATCGTCGCCAGCCTTGAGCTGCATCGACTGACGCTTGCCGTCTTCCAGGATCTTGCCGTTGCCGACTGCGACCACGGTGCCCTGCTTGGGCTTCTCTTTGCCCTTTTCAGGAATGAAAATGCCGCCCTTGGATTTATCTTCGGGGGTGGCGCGCTTCACGATGACGTGAGAGCCGATGGGTTTGATGGCAGTCTTGGGCATGGGATTCCTTTGATGATGGTAAACGTGGCGCGGGGCCACAGAGGGTGATGAAGAAAGTAATGGGCGATGGCGAAGAACAAGCCACTGATCACGCGATCAGTGGCTTGCCTCCCGCTTACTTGTCGTCTTTAACGGTGAACTCAGCGTCCTTGATGTCGTCGGCGGGCTTCTTGCCCTCGCCGCCGTTGGCACCGGCACCGGCCGCGGCGGCCTGCTGCGCGTTACCGGCGCTCTGGGCCGCGGCTTCGTGCACGCGCTTGCCGAAGGTGGCAGCAGCGGCTTCCATCGCGGTGACAGCTTCCTGGATTTCGCTGAGGTTCTCGCTGGCCTTGAGACTCTCGACCTTTTCGACCGCAGCCGTGATCGAAGTCTGCTCGTCGCCCTGGAGCTTGTCCTTGTGCTCGTCGAGCATGCGGCGGATCTGATACGCCTTGTGTTCGGCTTCGTTGCGCGCCTTGACCAATTCTTCCTTCTTACGGTCGCTGTCGGCGTTGGCCTTGGCTTCTTCGACCATGCGCTCAACTTCGTCCTTGGACAAACCCGACGAGCCTTGGATCGAGACCTTCTGCTCTTTGCCGGTGGCCTTGTCTTTGGCCTTCACTTCGAGAATGCCGTTGGCGTCCAGATTGAACGTCACTTCGACCTGCGGCATGCCACGCGGAGCCGGCGGAATACCGTCGAGGGTGAACTCGCTGAGCAGGCGGTTGTCCGTGGCCATGCGGCGCTCGCCCTGGAACACCTTGATGTCCACGGCGGGCTGATTGTCCGCGGCGGTCGAGAATACCTGCGACTTCGAGGTCGGGATAGTCGTGTTGCGTTCGATCAGCACGGTCATGATCCGGCCCTCGGTTTCGATACCGAGCGACAGCGGCGTCACGTCGAGCAGCAGCACGTCTTTCACTTCACCCGTGAGCACGCCACCTTGGATGGCGGCGCCGACGGCGACCACCTCGTCCGGGTTGACGTTCATCTTGGCTTTCTTGCCGAAGATTTCCTCGGCCACGCGCTGGGCGCAGGGCATGCGAGTAGAGCCGCCAACGAGAATGACATCGGTGACGTCCGCGGGCGAGAGCTTGGCGTCGGTCATCGCTTTCTTGCAGGGCTCGCGCGTGCGCTCAATCAGATTGCGCGCGAGTTCTTCAAACTGCGCCCGCGACAAGCTGGCATTGAGATGCTTGGGCTGGCCGTTGACCATGGTGATAAAGGGCAGCGAGATCTGCGCGGTGGTAACCTGCGACAATTCCTTCTTGGCCTTTTCCGCGGCTTCTTTCAAGCGCTGCAGGGCCATCTTGTCCTGCTTGAGCTCGATGCCGGTTTCCTTGCGGAAGGTGTCGGCGAGCCAGGTGATGATGGCGTCGTCGAAGTCGTCACCGCCGAGGTGGGTG
>CAYQAQ010000185.1:0-6472 GCA_964415495.1 uncultured candidatus Brocadiaceae bacterium
CCAGCGGGCCAAGTCCGCTTAACCACCCGTGCGCAATATCGGGGGATGATCACCATACCCGAATGAATCATCACGGCGCACGCAGCACCTGCACGATCGCCGCATAGCGGAAGCCTTTTGCCTGCAGACGACGGATGATGGTCGGATCGTCGAGATTCCGGCGCCGCAGGCGGGCGATCGCGGTGATGATGGCGGGGTCATCGCCAGTGTCGCCCATCAGGGCAGCGAGCGCGGCGTCGACGAGCGGGCCATCAGCCGGGCATTCCACTAACGTGCGGCGGATGGTCGCGCTCGCGGTGCCTTTGCGCAGCAGTTGGCGAACCTTGCGCGTCAGCGCCTCGGTGTCCCATAAGCTGCCGGTGTCGTCGGCGCTGGCGTTGAGGCACCGGGTGATGGTCTCGGGAGTGAACTGCCGTTGCCGCAGCTTGCTCGCGATAGCCCGGGCGTTGCGGCCTTGGGCGCGCAGTTGGTCGGCGAGCTCGCGCGCGCGGCGGTCGTCATCGAGCATGCTCTCGAGCCGGGCGAGCACGGCGTCGATGGGAGCCACAGACGTGCCAGCCTTGCGTTGCAGCTGCGCGCGCAGTTTGGCGACGGACGGTTGATAGCGCTGGCAGTAGCGCTTGGCGTAAGCCAGCAGATGCTCTTCGTTGGCGTAATAGCTCGCCATGCGCGCTGCTTTGGCTTCTTCACGCGTACGCCGTTCTGCTGGTGACTCGACGCGGCGTTGCGCACAAGCGGCGGTGAGTCGATCCCAATATCGCTGAAATTCCGCGCGATCGGCGAACGGCATGCGCCGAGGTCTCATGCCGAGCGTGCGCACCATGCTGGCCAGCGCTGCCTGCTGAGCGTCTGACAGTTGGTAGGGCGCTGATGCCGGCGCCGGAACAACACCGTCGGCGCTGGTGCGATCGGCAGACATACTCATTGGCGATCGAGCCAGGCCCACAAATACCGACATGCGTGGCTGCGATAGGGACGCCAGCGGTCGGTGATGGCGGCGACGCGGCGGTCGTAGTCTACTTTTGGCACCTGGTACAACAGCATGATCGCGCGGCGCAGGCCCGCGTCTCCCATGCTGAAGAGATCGGGGCGCTCCAGGCTGAACATCAGGAACATCTCAATCGACCACGGTCCAAATCCCTTGATGGTCCGTAGCGCAGTCACAGCAGCGGCGTCATCCAAGCTGCGGATGGCGGTAAAATCCAAGGTTCCGGCGACGACGCAGGCAGCGGCGCCGCGAATGAACGCAGCCTTGTTGCGACTGAGACCGCACGCGCGCAGATCGTCGTCAGCTAGGCTGGCTACCTCGGCAGGTTCCCAGGTGAGGCACAACACTTTCACGCGCGACCAGATGGTCGAGGCCGCCTTAGCCGAGAGCTGTTGGCCGGCGATGATGCGGCAGGCGGCTTCGAGATCGGATTGATCGCGCGCCTGTGATCGTAATGGACCGATAGCAGAGACGACCTCGGCTAGGATCGGGTCCTGCATGAGGACGCGTCGGATGGTGGCCTGGGAAGCGCGCGGCATCACGGCAGTGTGCTGACGCTGTCTTCAGCGCAACGGCAGTGCAGCGCGACGCGAGCCGGGATGCGGACGGGCGGCTTCAGCTGCCGCGCGCAAGCGCGCTGGCGCATGACGAATATGTCCGCCAGCGAGGAAATCCGCGAGCACCACGGCGTTCGCCGCATCCTGGACAACGCCAAGGCTGAGCAGGTGATCGAGCACCAGATCATACTGACGTGGCAAGGCTAATGCGTGGTCCTGCCCGGTGTGCGCCCACAACCAGTCGCTGAAGGCGAGCAGGGCGGTGCCTGGCGAGTCGGTGGGCGCACTGGCAACAATAAGGTCCATGCTGCCCGGAAAACGCCCACTGTTGACGAAGAGTTCGTGATAGCGGGCAAAGCGCTTGCAGCGTTGCATGGTCGCGAAGGGAAATGCTGCGCTGGCCAACAGGTCGTAGGGCGGCTCAGGATTGAAGGCCATCGCGAAGGGCGCGACGTGGCGTGCCAACGGTGTGCCGCGCAGCAGTTTCAGGATGCCGACTTGGATTTCACCCGGCCGCAAGCGCCACAGCTGATCGTAGCTGGCAAGGAAGCTGGCCAGCGTTTCCCCCGGTAAGCCAATGATGAGATCGGCGTGCACATGCACGCTGCCGAGTTCGCGCAGCCAGGTCAGGTTGGCCTCGGTACGCGCGGTATCCATGCGTCGACTGATGTTGACGCCGACCTCGGGCGTGAAGGACTGGATGCCGATTTCAAATTGAATCGCACCAGCGGGGAAACGCGCGATCAGCGCGCGAATGCCCTCGGGCAGGCGATCCGGAACCATTTCGAAATGGAGGAAAAACGCCTCATTGCGCGCTGATCCCTGATCCATTTGCCGCGCCGTCAGCGGGGCGAGCAGACTACCGTCTTCGGCGCGGGGCCAGCGGTCGAGGAAGAAGGTCAGGATGCGTTCACAGGTCGACGGCTTGAGATTGAAAGTGCGATCGACGAATTTGAAGGTGCGGCAGCCACGATCGACCAGTCGGCCCATGGCGGCGAGAAAATCGTCGAGGGCAAATGCACGCACGCCGTCATCGATGGACGATAAGCAGAATTCACAGGTAAAGGGACAGCCACGACTGGCTTCGACATAGATGATGCGCTGGCGCAAATCTTCGTCGGTGTATTCGTCGTAGGGCAAGGCCAGCTGATCGATGCTGGGCTTGCCACCGTCGATGCTGCGCGGGACGTCCTCGCCACCGAGCAGACGCTGGCAGACGTCGGCGAAGGCCAGGTCGCCTTCACCGCGAATGACCACGTCAACGAGCTCGCCCAGCCGGGTGTGCTCAACGCCGAAGCTGACCTCCGGGCCGCCGATGACGATGCGCAGCTCTGGTTGCACCGTCTTGAGAATGGCGACGACGCGTTCGGTCTCGCGCAGGTTCCAGATATAGACGCCGAAACCGATGATGCGCGGAGTCTCGGCCAAGAGCTGTTCGGCGATGCGCGCCGGTTGGTCATTGATGGTGAATTCGCGAATACTGCTGCGCTCACGCAAGGCACCGAGATTGGCGCGCAGGCAGCGCAGACCGAGGCTGGCGTGGCTGTAGCGGGCATTCAACGTAGCGAGGATGATGTCTGGCACGGGGGGAGTCTCGGCGGCGGCCCCGCGCCTCAAGGCACGAGCGCCCTCAGGCCGTGAGCGCCTGCGCTGCCGCCCACGCCCCCCACGCGATCAGCACGAAGAAGGCGATGGTGGCCGCAAAGACCACATAAGCGAGCATCGCCGCCAGCCCATCGCGCTGCAACAGGGCCATCGTCGCCAGCACCAACGCCCAGGCGGGCAGGGCATTGCTCAGGGGAATGGGCAAGGGCAACGCCATCAGCACACCAGAGACGGCGATCACCACGCCGGCCAAGCGCTTGCCCACTCCCCCCACCATCCACGACCACCGCGGGCGCAGCCAACGACCAAGCCGTCCCACGAAGCGCACGATGGCGCCGACGATGCGCGCGGCGCGACCGGGCGAACAGCGCCAGCGCAGCATGCGTTGCGGCAGACGTGGCTGCAGGCCGCACGCGAAAGCGACGCCGATACACGCCGCTCCCAAGCCGAATGGCACCGACAATCCCAGCGTGGGAATGGGCGAAACAAAGGGCACCGAAAACAGCACCAGGATGAGCGGCCAGGAACGCTCCCCGAGCCGATCGTGAAAGTCGGCGATGGTGAAGCCATCCGGACTGGCACACACGTCGGCCAATTCACGCATGACCAGGGCCAGATCCGGATCGCTCGGCACTGGTGGCGCCGATGCGGGAGTCGGATCATTCATGGCGACAACAAGGGCTTCAACACCGGACGGCCTGCGTGCTCTTCCTCGGCCAGCATGGCGATATGCCGCAGCACGCGGCCATGGATGGCCTGGATGAAGCCATCCGACCACAACGCCCAGTACGCATTCGGCCCCAGGTCGATCTGGTACCAGGTGCTGCCCTCCAAGCGGGTGCCGCCATTAGGCAAAGCAATCAGACGGAATTCACCACGGCGGCTGGTCAGGTAGCCATCGAGATGCGGCGGGTTCACGTCGGGCCACGGCGTCAACTCCTGCATCGCTGGCGGTTGCTCGGTCACGTCGAAGGCTAGGCGTCGACCGGGTTCCCAGATCGTGATCGGCTCAACGAAATCACCGGTGGTGAACTCGCAGTAGCGGATCGCGCCCACGCCTTCACCCTCGATGCGGGCGCGCAGCGGACAGGCGATGCCCAGAGCGAAAATGCCATCGGGTGGCGGCAGATCCGGAAAACTGACGACATGACGCCAGACGACCTCCGGCGGCGCGGCGATCTCGACGGCCGTTGCCACTTCACGCAGCGGCGGTTCGCCCTGTGGCTCATACCAGGCGATGCCGGGCAAGGCCACCAACGCCACCAAGCCCACGGAATGAAAGTCGAGCGCATCAGCATCGCGATCGAAACCACCGGCGAACAGCCAGGCGAATGCACTGCCGATCAAGACCAGGACCGCGGCCATCGGCCACGCCATCACGACGCAGACCACGCCTTCGATCGCGGTGGCGACCAGGGCCACTAAGGACAAAGCCAAGGCTCCTTGAGCCACGCCCAAAGCCGCCCGGAATCGGAGGGCCCCGTAACGGCGCGCAATGATCGCGCTGATGGCACCCATGGCGATCGGGGTGACGACGAACAACGTCGAGCCATACCGTCCCAGCACGCTCACCGACAGCAGCGTCATCCCGGCACCCACCAGCATGCCGGCCAGGAGGGCGGCCAGTATGGCGGCGTGCTTGGTCATGGTCGGCGCGGGCACGGGCTCCGTCACTGGCCGAGGCCGCGAGGGCAGCACGGAGAGCACCACCATGATGGGCCAGTTCAACCCTGGCACCACAAAGAGCCAACCAAACGGGCTTGCCCATCCGGCATCCGTCGCGCGGCGCACACTCATGGACAGTCCGATCCACAGGAAGGGTAAGATCCAGAAAAAAGCGATCCAACATCCGAGATCGCCATAGACGGCCTGGCGCACACTGAGCATGGGGTTGATGAACACGAGCGGCGTCAGCACCGTGCCCATCGTGTACCACATCAACGCGGCTTCACCGGCATATTTCACCGCCATGAGCAGCACGCCGGTGAGCACGTACGTACGCCGATCGACGGGGGCCCGCAGGCTCAGCCACAAACGCAGGAGCATTTTCATGCCCAACATTCGGCGAAATCGCCGGTGTACTCGCGCACCACGGCATGGATGTGATTGCCCGCGTTCTGCGCTTGCGCGACATCGATGAGCACATCGCCAGCAGTGAAGCGCCACGCATGGGCACCGCCCGGCGCGGCGTCGCCTTGCCAGCAGACGGTGGGCGAACGGTTGAGATTGCGGGTGCGCAATCCGGCAGCCAGGGTCGGAGCGAGATGATCCAACCACGCGTCGACGGCGGTGAGCACGGCGGTACGCTCCGCAATGGTCAGCGCGGCGAGCGGTACGCTCTCGGGCGCGACATCATCCAGCGCCAACAGCGGCCGAATGCCGGTGCGCGTATCGCCTGCGGGTGGCGTGGGCAGCGTGGCCAGGGCGCGTGACGCCGGCGACAGCGCGTTCGCCCACGCCCGTGCCGTGTCCTCTTCGAGATCCAGGACGCGCCAGCCAGCGCGGGCATCGTCGGCAGGAACGCAGGCAGGATTGGTGGCGCGGAATAGCGGAGTCGCGCGCACGCGGTCGCCCACCAGCGTCGCGTTCACCGACAGGTGGTGGCCCTCGAAGCGGAATGAACAGCGGTCACTGGCTGGATCGCCAAACACGCTCAACCAATAGCGATCCGGATCGCGATGCGGTCGCCCCCCTTCGAGACGACCGAGGATGGACTCCAAACTGCGGATACCCCAGATGCGGCGCTGACCGTAGGGACTGTGGATCACCGATAAGACGTGATCGACCAGTGGTCGTGCGGTCGCCGTTAATTCGCTCCAGCGGACGCCCACGGTGCGTTCACGTGGACCCGAAGCCCACTGCGTGCGACAGGGATGCGTCCACGGCAAACAGGCGGCTGAGCGTTGCGCCTCCGGCAGAGCGGCGAGGAGCAGCCTCAACGTGGCGCGCAGTTCGTGGGCGAGATGCGACTCCTCAGACATGGGCCGCATGCTGTGCGCTTCTCGAGCCACGGCTACTGGTCGTCACGCCCCGCTCTTTCTTACCAGAATCCATGCCGGCGGCGCTCGCCCTGGCTGCCGAAGAAGAGGTCGGTCAGCGTCTGCGTGCGCCACCAGCGCGGTTGCAGTTGGCAGCCGCGCGCGTCGCAGTGCCAACGTGCGGCGACGACACGGTAACCGCGACGCAGCAACAGACGAATGGGGCGGAGGCGCAGCACGGCCGCCCCCCGGCGCCAACCTGCGGCCGCCACGAGTTCGGCGACCACATCGCCACCACCGGCAACATGGCCGTCAGCGTCGATGAAACGACATTCATCGCCGAC
>CAYQAQ010000186.1:0-1132 GCA_964415495.1 uncultured candidatus Brocadiaceae bacterium
TCTCGGTGCCCTGGGCTTTGGCGTGGGCGCGGCGCTGGGTCCCCTGCGCCGGCGTATGCGGCCGGGTCAGCCCCGATTGATTCGGCGAACTGGCGGTACCGGGATCGTGCTCCGTAGTGGTGCTGATGACGGTCTCTTCACCCGGACGCGGTTGGCGCTCTTGGGAACCGAAGAGGTCGTCGTACGTAGTTTCACTGACCGCGCCGCCGCCGTCGCGCTCGTCCTTGAGATGGCGCGCCAGGCCCCAGTCCAGCACCCAGACTTCACCGAAACCACCGACGAAGATATTGGCCGGCTTGAGGTCGCGATGCATGACGCCCTCGCTGTGCGCATACGCCATCACATCGAGGATCTTGAGGAACAAGGTGATGCGATCGGTCAGCGACAGCGCCTTCCACGGTTCGCGCTCCTCGCGCAGCTGATCGATGATGACATCGAGCGGCCGGCCGGTGACCAAGGTCATTGCGTAGCAGGGCTGGCCATTGATCAGATGACCGGCCTCCAACAACGAGACGATACCCGGGTGTTGGAGCGTCGCAGTGACGCGGATCTCACGCTCGAAGCGCGAGCACAAATCGTGGTCGGTAGAGAGGTTGCGATGGAGCACCTTGATCGCGACTTCGCGATTCAAATGGGTGTCTTCGGCGGCATAGACCTTGCCGGTCGCACCGCGACCGACCTCACGCAAGAGGCGATAGCGGTCCAGGATGAGCTCGTCCTGGGGTGAACCGGCCATATGCAGCGCAACCGTAGGCACCTGCGCCCCTCTTGGCAACGACTCGACCCGTCTCGTGCAGAACGTTGCACTACGTTCGCGCAGAACGACGCAGACGTTGCGACCACGGCTGCCCCTGGTCTGCCGACGCGCAGAGCGCACACTGGCCGCGATGACCGGACCACGGTGCAGCGAACGTCGACACCTCGCAGCGGTGCGCAGCGAATGGCAGCGTTATGAGCTTGCTGGCGGCGCAACGCATCTGCATTTAGCCAACGAAGATCAGCACCGCGCCTGTGCGATCGGCTTTCGTACCCCCAGCGAAGACGACAGCGGCGTCGCCCATATTTTGGAGCATACCGTGCTCTGCGGCAGCCGCCGCTATCCCGTGCGTGATCCGTTCTTCGCCATGCTGCG
>CAYQAQ010000186.1:1142-6465 GCA_964415495.1 uncultured candidatus Brocadiaceae bacterium
CGCTGGCGACCGAGCTCAACGCCGCCACCGACGTGGATTGCACCGCCTACTACTTCGCCACCCAAGTCGCACGCGATGTCGACCATCTGCTCGCGGTCTATTTGGATGCGGTGTTCGCCCCGCTCCTCAATCGCAACGATCTCGCCCAAGAGGGCCACCGGCTGGAGTTGGTCGGCGATCAACCGCAACGCAAAGGCGTGGTCTTCAATGAGATGAAGGGCGCGTACGCCACCGGTGCGGCACATGTGGACGCTGCCCTCAGTCGGCTGCTGTTTCCTGATGTCGCCGCGCGCTTCGATTCCGGCGGCGTGCCGCTGGCCATTCCCGATCTCGACCACGATACCCTGGTCGCCCGCCACCATCGCTGGTATGTGCCGGCCAATCTGTGCGTGGTCACCTGGGGTGCTATTGAGCCCGAGCGGGTGCATGCGGCATTGGCTCCCTATCTCGAATTCGGTGGTCAGCCCATGCCGGTGCCAGCCTTGCAGACCCCGCATACAGCGCCGCGTCGCCGCGAACTGACGGTGCCGCTGGGTCCGCGCGAAGATCCCGCAGATGTCGGTCGCTGGTGCCGAGCCTGGAATGCCGGGGATGCGGCGGATCTGGCGCACACCTTGGACCTGACGCTGTTGGACCAACTGCTGTTCGGCCATGCGGGCGCACCGCTGCGCCACCTCTTCGAATCGCTGAGCCTGGGCCGCTCCTTGGGCAGCAGTGGCTGCGATACCAGTCAACGCAATGTGGTGTGGCGCATTGAATTCGATGGCGTCGATCCGCAACACTACGATGCCATCGGCCCCCTCGTCGAGCGCGCCCTGGTGACCCATGTCCCACGACATGGCTTTGGCAAGCGCGCCCTGCACACCGCCCTGCATCAATTGGAACTCGCTCACCGTGATCTCGAGGACGCTGACGAGACGCCCGGTCTCGCGTGCTGCCTACGCGTCCTGCAAGCGTGGAACATCGGTGCCGATCCGGTGGCCGAACTGGATCCAGCCCCCGCATTAGCGGCCTTGCGCGAACGGTGGGCGGACCCCGCTTACGGCATCGCCGTTATGCGACGTACTCTGACTGACAATCCGTCGTGGGTCGAGGTGCGCAGCCGTGGCGACACCGAATGTCTCGCCACCGCTGAACGCAGCGAAGCGGAACGCTGCTGGGCTGATGTAGCCGGGCTTGGCCCCGAGGGCCCGCTGCGCCTGCGCATCGAAGCCGACGAACTGGAACGCCATCAAGCTACGCCCACGGATGTCGCGCGTCTGCCGACCCTGACCCTGGACGACATTCCCGCGCACCGCGAGCGACCGCAACCGTATCGACAGGCACCGTGGATTTTCACGCCGCGCAGCCAAGGCCTGATCAGTCGTGCCATCGTCATTGACGCTGGGAATCTCGGTGCGGACTTGACGCTGCTACCGCTGTTGATCGCCACCATAGGGGAAATGGGCGTCACCAAACATGGCTACGCCAGCCAAGCGGAACGGGTGCATCGGCGCTGCACCGGCATTGAGGCATGGTTCGATCTCGCGGCGGTACCCGGCGATCCGAGCCGCTGTTCCCTGGTTGTTGGCCTCGAAGCCCGTGGCTTGGCAGACGATCATCGCGCCATCGCCAACCTGCTCGCTGAAACCCTGCACGAAACCTGCTACCATGATGAGGACCGCCTGCGCGAATGTCTCGATCAGGAGCTGCAAGGATTGCGCGAGGACGTCGTTGAGCAGGGCAACACGCTCGCCAGTTGGGCAGCGCGCACCCGGCTGGGCGGCACGGCTGCGCTCGCCCATGGCCTGGAGGGTCTGGGGTATCTCGCGTGGCTGCGCCGCGAGAGCACCGACGAGGATGAAGAACTCGGCGCTCGGCTCGCTGCATTACTGGCACGGCTCCAGAAATGCCCCCGCACCCTCATGCTGGTCGGTGATCGCGCAGCAGATCTGCCGCCACAGATCCGTCGTCAGACGAAAGCTCTGGCAGCGCGTGCCAAGCCGTTCGCTGCGCCCACGCCCAGCAGTGGACCGGACCTTGCCTACACCGTGGCCAGCAGCGTCTCGTTTCATGCCCGAGTCGTGCCCACCATCACGCTTACCCATGCGGACGCACCCGCCATCGAGGTCGCCGCGCATCTGCTGACGAACCATTATCTGCTCCCACGCGTTCGTGAACATGGCGGAGCGTATGGTGCCGCCGCCACCTATCAGCCGATGCTGGGGACATTCGCCTGTACCTCGTATCGCGATCCCCGTCTCAGCGAAACCTTGCGTGATTTTGACCACGCCTGCAACTGGCTGCGCGACACCGCCCATAGTGACGACCATGTTCGCGAAGCGATTTTCACCGCCGTGTCGGAGCATGATGCCCCCGGCACCCCCACCGACGAGGCGCGCGGCGTGATGTTGGATGCCGTGCATGGTCTTGATGCCGAGGTGGTCGATGCCTTCCGGCAAGGCCTGCTGCGCGTCGACAGCGCTGCTATTCGTGCCGCCGCCGATGCTTGGTTGGTCGCCGCTCCGGCGGCGCGCGCCAGCCTGCTGAATCACAAGGCCGCCAAAACGCTGTCGGGTTGGCAGCGCAAAGCCGTTTGATCGATGCCCCCACCTGCTGCTCCGACCTTCGGTGTCCGCAACGCGGAAGAATTACTGACCCTGCGCGGCGCCATTCAGGCCCCGACGCGCGGCGATGAATTGGTGCCGCCGCCGCGCTTTGCCGCCAAGTCTTTCGCTGACTATCGCATCGATCCCGCAATCAGCGGACAGGCCGAAGCGGTCGCGCAGGTGCGCGCATTTGCCAGCGCTCGACGCTCACGCTTCGCTTTTTTGCGCCGATCACGCACGCCACCGGGACTGTATCTCGATGGCGGCTTCGGGGTCGGCAAGACGCACTTGCTGGCGGCGTCTTTCCACGCCGCGTCAGGGTCGCGACGGTACATCAGCTTCGCTGAGGCGATCAGTCTGGTGGTGCTGCTTGGCGGCAACGCAGCGGCCGATCTGCTGGCAGCGGATCTGGTGTGTCTCGATGAATTCGAACTCGACGACCCTGCCAATACGCGCCTGGCTGATTTGTTGTTGGAAGCCTTGGTCAGCCGCGGCAGCCGGATCATTACGACATCGAACACCGTCCCCGGTCAACTCGGCCAGGGTCGGATGTCGGTCGATCAGTTCCGTAATCAATTGGCCCGGATCGCTGACCGCTTCACCGATGTGCATGTGCCGGGAACCGATCATCGCCGTCTCGTCATCGCCGAAGGCGGCGTCCCACCGGGATGGGGTCCGGCACCAGCACCGCATGCCGGTGGCATGGCGGTGACAACCATCGATATGGCGGCGCTCGATGCGGTGCTCAGCGGTATTCCGATCGCGAATTTGCGCCGGCTTGCGGCACTGCTACCAGCCATGACCGTGGTCGGCATGCGGCCGTTTACGGACCAGCTGGCGGCCTTGCGCTTCGTCAATCTCATTGATCGCTGCTATGAACAAGAATGTCGGCTGCGCGTCGTCACCGACATCAGTATCGACGCGGTTTTTCCGGAGGAGCATTGTCAGCGTGCCTTTGCCAAGAAATATCGGCGCTGTCAGTCGCGGTTGGTGGAGATGTGTTCGTGATGGTCCTGGGTCCTAGGTCCTGGGTCCTGGGTCTTGTGTGCCGGGGGGATCCCGGTTGGGGGGATGCCGTGTGATGCCCAGTTTGCCCTTTTCCATTGTGGCGGTGTGCCGTGGGGCGTGAATCAGGGCATCCGACGGTGCGGATCACCTGGGTGGTGGATCCGGGGATGCGCCGGCCGCGGCTTGCCGTGGGGCGAGTGACGGCGCTGCTGGGGCAGGCTTTGGCCGAGAGTGGACACAGCGGAGTCGTTCTGCTCAGCGTACGGTTGGTGGACGATGCCACGGCGACGGCGTTACATGGCGAGCATTTCGCCGATCCCACCACCACCGATGTGATGACCTTTCCCGATGGCAGTGAGGATCCGGGGAGCGGGGCGCTGCTGCTGGGCGACCTCGCGGTGTGTGTCGATGTGGCACGGCGGGAGGCCAAAGCCCGGGGGCGGAGCGTGGCGGACGAGCTGATCTTATACATCCTGCACGGCGTGCTGCATCTGCTCGATTATGACGACCGCACCCCGGCCCAACGCGCCCGCATGTGGGCGCGGCAGCGAGAACTGCTGGCGACCATGGGCATTGCGCTTGAGGAGCAGCCCTCGTGAGCATCTGGCTGATCCTGCCCTGCGCCCTGGTGCTCAGCGGACTCAGTGTCGGCTTGTGTCGTATCTGGGCACGACGCTTGGCGTTCATCGATCAGCCCGGAGTCGAAGCCCATAAACAACATGGCAATGCGGTGCCGTACGGTGGCGGCATCGGCATGGGCTTCGCGCTCGCTGTGTGCGTGGTCGGTGCGTGGTTCCTGTTCCCGGCTGAACAGCGGCACAGCGAATTACTGAACCACGGCAACACCACGTTCGTGGCACTTGCCGGAGCCTTGCTGCTCTTCGGCCTTGGTCTGTGGGATGATGTGCGTCGTTTGCGCGCCAGTGCAAAGTTGGTGGTGCAAGCCGTGATCTGCGCTGCCGCCGTGAAAGTGGGCGATTTCGGCATTGACAGTTTGGCTGCCATGCCCGGCGTGGCTTTTTTGACGGCGTGGTGCTGGCTGATGTTGGTGACCAATGTTTATAATCTCCTCGACCATGCCGACGGTTTGGCCGGGTCCGTGGCGCTGGTCTCCGCCGGCGTGCTCTTTTATGGCAGCGTCGCTGCGGACGACCTCGGCTCGAGTCTGCTGTGGGCGGCGCTGATGGGCTCTTTAGGCGGATTTCTGCTGTGGAATCTGCCGCCAGCGCGGATTTATATGGGCGACAGCGGTTCGCTGCCGCTCGGATTTTTGATCGGCGTCGGTACCTTGTCGGTGACGTTCTGGCCGTCGGATGAAGGCGGCACACCGCTGGCTATTTTAAGCCCCCTCCTGATCACGGCGATTCCGCTCTTCGATACCACCGTCGTCGTCGCCAAGCGCATTCGGCGCGGGGTATCGCCGTTCGTCGGTGATCGCAATCATATCAGCCATCGCCTGACTCGCCTCGGCATGGGGCCCAAGAAAAGCTTGGCGACCGTGGTCCTGCTGCAGATCGCGCTGGCCGCAGGCACCTTGCAGTTGCGCACCCAAGACTGGCTCAGCGCGAGTGTCGTGCTCGCGCAAGCAGCCGCCGTTTTGCTTGCCCTCATCTTATTAGAGACCAGTCGCGATGGCGCCCGCTGACGATCTACGTCGCATCGTGGCCCGGGTGCATGATGCGCTGGTGCTGCTCCTGATCCTGCTGCGCCCGTCGATCTGGGATGGT
>CAYQAQ010000187.1:0-6459 GCA_964415495.1 uncultured candidatus Brocadiaceae bacterium
CCGTGACCGTAAGAGACTGTCATCATTGTTAATTCGCGCCATTCCGACGGCAATTTGCCGCCCGGCGGGGCGATGCCCTGCTCATGGGCGATGCGCTGCGCCATGACCTGCGCCACCATCTGCTGTACGCCGAAGGCCGCGTGGTATTGGTGCTGCCGCCCCTGCGGGTCCATGCGGAACGCCTCGGCCTCGACGCCATCAATCAGCACGGCGAAGCCTGGGGCATTCAGGCCTGGATCGATACGCCCGAAGGCGTGCTGCCCATCGCTGCCGACCATCTGAGTTTCTCGCGCGAAGCGATCGTCTTCACCGGCCTGCGCACGCGCCGACACGGCGGCATTCTCGGCATCGGCGCAGAAAGCCTGCGCATCCGTCTGCGTGCGGAACCCGCTCCCGATCGGCGCGCGCCTGCCAACGTCGTACGCGATGTCACCTTGAGCAATGTGCGCCTGCGCGCTTTCGGCATTCCCTTCTTCTGGCTGCCTGTGCTCTATCGTGATTTCGTCATCGATTATCCGTGGACGCAATTCCGCTTCGGTTCCAGTTCACGTCTCGGCACCTTTGGCATCTACCGCATCGCTTCCGATATTCCCGGCCTGGGTGCGCTCAGCACCCGCGTCGAAGTACGCGCAGATGCGTATGCCCGTGCTGGACTGGGCGTCGGCACCACGGTGGACTGGCAGCATCCCCAGGGTGGCCACGGGCGCTTCCTGTGGTTCGGCATCGATGAAACCGTGCACGCGTTGGATAGCGACCGCGTGGTTCTCGATGAAGGCTGGCATCGCGTCATCGACGCCGAACACCGCCTGCGCCTGCCCGGTGGCGCGATTGCTGGGCGCTACACCGATCTGCCGGATCGTGATCCGGTCAATCCCACCGGCAATCAGGCGGCAGCCGAGCGTTTTCGTCACGACTTCTTGCGCGAAGATCTCAACGCTCGGCCCTTCGCCCGCCAAAGCGCGGGCGTCGTCTGGGGCCTGCCGTTGGGATCGGTGGTGCTCGATACCGAGCGCCGCCCCAATGACCGCCTGCCGGGCACCGATCGTTTGGTCGGTCTGGAAACGGCGCTGACCACACTGCGGGTGGTCGGCCCGCTGCACTTAGACGCGGTGGGGCGCATGGAGCGGCTCAACAATGCGACCACCGAGCACCGCGCTTGGCGCCTGCGGGCTGATGCCGCCGCGCGTGCGCTGGTGTGGCTCGGCGGCATCGGTGTCGATGCCAGCGCGGGCGGGCGCGGCCTGCTCTACGCGGACCGCTCCTTCGCTGGCGTCGACAGCGACGGCAGCGTGCGCGCTGCCTATCCCTACGTGGAAACCGGCGTGCGCGTGCGCATGGAGGCCGAGGGCGGCGGCTGGCGTCACAGCCTGACACCGCGCGTCGGCTTCGACATTGCGTCCAAACGCGGTGGCGACGATCTCATCGGCGAAGGCTTCGGCGATCCGCGCGATCGCCTGGAAGACGATCACCGCTGGGTCGTCACCGGGTTCGACACCTCTCTCTGGCGTGGGCGGGAACTGTTCCGCGCCAGCGGCGATGTTCGTCTCGCGATTCGCGATGCTGACCGCGAGACGTTGGACGAAAACGGAGTAACGGCGCGCTCCGAGAGCGACCTCGTCGGCATCCGGCTGCGCGCCATCGGCCGGCCGCTGCTGAGCATCGAGGTCTTCGCCGACATTGATTGGGATGCCCGGCGCGAAACCTGGAATGCCTTCGACACCGGCGTGCGCTGGCAACCGGTGACCGCCTTCGCCCTGCGCTATGCCGGAACGTATAATCCCGTGCCGGGCATCGCCGACCCGTGGGAACATCGCCCGGGCTTGGAGATCGGCGGTAACCGCTATCGCCTCGACGGCCGACTCTCGCTGCGTCCCGGCGGCGATGCCATCGACGGCTGGGGTATGTCCATCGAACGCCATGCGGTGGATGGACGCTTCGGCGTGTCCTACGAGCTGACCCGTGATGATGCGGGCAATTTGCTCGACCGGCGGTTCAGCGTCGTTTTCGCCATTCATTGAGCCTAGCGGCACCCTGGCCAAACCGCCTTCCACTGCCCTCTGGCCAGTGGGCAACGAGGACCTACCCTGCACGGAAGCTATGTCCTTCGGCGTCGTTATCCGGATCGCATTGGTGGTGGGGTGGCTGGCCCTGATCAGCGTCCATCTCGTGCGCCACGCCCTGCCTGGGCTGGGCGTCACGGAACGCCGTGATTTCGCGGCGACGCTCGCGCAGCAGATCGATCGCACCTTGACCTACACCGTGCGAGCCAACGACCGTGACCTCGGACGCTGCGTGCTCAGTTTTGAGCGCGAAGACGCGGGCTACACCCTCACCACGCTTCTCGATTTAAGCGGTTTGCCCGGCATGACCGGATTGCCTGGGATGCTCGGCAATCCCGGTGCTGGATTGGGATCGCGCCTCAGGGCCACCGCTGAACAACGCTATGACGACCGCCTCCGGCTGGTCGGTTTACGTGGCCACGGCGATGTCTACGGCCTTCCCCTCACCTTGGACGCCACGGTCGACCACCGCGGACTGCTCGGCACGGTGAACATCGGCGGCGTCTCCCGACCCATCGCGGTCCCTGAGCTCGGCGACAGCGCGGATCAAGGCTTCGCCTTTGCCCTCAGCTTGCCGCCGGGACTGGTGGTGGGCGAACGATTCCGCACCACCATGACCGATATCGATTGGACGCTGGTACCGCGACGCGTGATCGCGGTCTTCAGCGTCGAAGCCCGCGACGACGTGGAGACCGTCGCCGGTCTGCATTCGCTGCTGCGCGTCAGCATGGTCCACGACGGCACCCCCTCCGGCATGCTGTGGTGCGACGACGATGGCACCGTCTATCGCATGGCGATGGAACGAGCCGCCGTGACCATGGAGCTGCAGTCGATCACGCATGCCAGCGACGGCCGCATTTGGCCGGCTCTCAGCGTGCAGCCATGAGCGTACGGTCATGACGCAAACGCAACCCCATCCCGGTCGCGGCGTGACCCGCATCACCGAACTGAGCCCACGTGCGCCCGGATCCGATGCGGCGTGGTGCACGATGATGCTGCCCAAGGTGTCGCGCACCTTCGCCGCCTGCATTCGCTTGCTGCCCAAGCCGCTCGATCACCAGGTTTTGATCGCCTACCTGCTCTGCCGCATTGCCGATACGGTCGAAGACACTGCCGATCTCGCCGTAGCCGAAAAACAACAACTGCTCGCCCATGTGCGCCGCTGCCTCGATCCCGACGGCCCGCAGGCCGAGTCCTTGGCGGCAGCCTTCGCCAGGCCGCGCAACGACGATGAACTGCTGACGCGCGACAGTGATCGCGTGCTGCGCGAGTTCCGTGCCCTGCCCATCGCCCAGCAAGACGCCATCCGGCCGTGGGTGCAGGAAATGTGCGACGGCATGGCGTCCTTCGCCAACCAGCACGCCCGTGCGTGCCCCGATCGCCTAGAAGCCTTGGGCGATCTCAGCGAACTGGATCGCTATTGTTATTACGTTGCCGGCACCGTCGGTCATCTGCTCACCGAGCTGTTCCGTCTGCATCACCACCGTATCACCGATCGTCATTATCAGAAACTCAAAACACTCTCGACCAGCTTCGGCTTAGGATTGCAGCTCACCAACATCATCAAGGACGTGGCCGATGACCGGCAACGGGGGTGGAGTTTCGTGCCGCGTCAATTGTGCGTCCTGGCGGGGGTCACGCCGGAAGAATTGCTCGATCTTAAGCAGCGCCCCGCCGCTGATCGCGTCATGGCAGAGCTTATCGCCAAAGCCAAGCGTCATCTCGACGACGCCTTGACCTATTGCATCAGTCTGCCACGCAGCCAATACCGCATCCGCCTGTTCTGTTTGACACCGCTATTCTTCGCCATTCGCACGCTGCGTCTGGCGGCCGCGGATCCGCGTCTGCTCGATCCGGCGCACAAAGTCAAAATCTCGCGCGCTGAAGTCTATCGCACGTTGCGCATGACCTTTTTGGTCGCGCCCAATAACCATTTGGTGCGCGCCTATTATCGCGCCCTAGCCGGCACCCGTCGCGGTTGCCCCTGGCGGCAACCGCAACGACTGCTGCGGTCGTGATCAGTTGGCTTTCGCCACCCACTCCGCCAGTTTGGCCTTGGGCATGAAGCCGACCTCTTGGGCCACCTGCTTGCCGTCCTTGTAAAGAAACAGGGCGGGAATGCTGCTGACCTGATGGCGCTGCGCGAGCGCGCCGACCTGGTCGACATCGATTTTGAGCACAATGAGTTTGCCCGCCTGTTCGTTAGCGAGCTGTGTCAATTCCGGCGCCAGTTTCTTACAGGGACCACACCAGGTAGCGTGAAAATCGACGACGATGGCCTGGGACTTCCCCTTGGACGCAGCGATGATCTCGTCGAATTGTTTGACTGAGGTAATGTCGACGACCTTGCCTTCCGCCGCAGCGGCAAGGATTAAAGCGGCGATCATGGAAACGATAAGGGTACGCATAGGGACTCCGTGAGGTGATTCATCAGACTATACGGGCGTCCTTGCGCTGTGTTTGCTGAAATCTCCCCTTCATTGCCTGATGCCGCGCAGCCCAGCAGTGCTCCGTTTTACCACTCAACGATGCCGGGCTCAGTTCCATACAGAATCCGCTGCACCCCGGCTTGACGGAGCACATCGACCACCGCAACTACTTGCCGATGCGCCACTGCGCCATCGGCGCGGATAATAGCCGACTGCTGTCCTTGGGCTGCCGCGCGCAAAGCATCGGTGGTCACCAGTACGCCGCCGAGGCTGACCTGGCCCTCGGCATCGATGGTGATGGTGAAGCCGCCGGTGGTGGCCTGCCCAGAACCGGCGGCCGGCAACTGCACCGGTAGATTGGTCTCGCTGCGTTCCGCATCCATTACGGCAATCAGCAACACCGCCAGCATCAACGAGATGTCGATCAATGGTGTCAACGGCAGCACCGTGGCACTGGCGCCAGTGCCGGGGCCGTGTCGACGCTGTAACGCCGACGGCGCGATCATTGCCGAACCGTTGCCGCGACCACGTCGCTGACCGTGCGCTCGAGCGACTGAGCGATGCGCGCCACCACGCCGCCGAAGCCGGCATACAGCAGATACGCGGGAATCGCGACCAGCAGGCCAGCGACCGTAGTGGTCAGGGCCTGATAAATGCCGCCCGACAAGACGCTGGCCGAAATGCGATCGGCGCTGCTGGCACCCTGAAAGGCATCGATCAACCCAAGGACGGTGCCGAGTAAGCCGAACAGGGGCGCGACTTGGCTTGCGGCCAGCAGCACGCCGAGGCCGCGCTCGCTGGCAGCGACCTCACGCTGGGCGGCCTCCAGGGCGCAGCGGCGCATGGTGTCTTCGCCTTGGGCGCGGGCATCGAGTACCGCCAGTCCGATGCGGCCAACCGGGGTCGCTCCATCGGCCTGATCACGCGCGGCTTCTGGGCCCGACACCGCCAGCACTTCGATCAGAGCCTGCCGATCGACGTCCAACTGTCGACGCAGAGGCAGCAGACGCCAAGCGCGTTCCAGGGCCACCGCCAGGGTCGCCACCGAGGTCACCGCGATCGGCACCAGGATCCACCCACCATGAGCAAGGATCAATCCAAGCATTTACGCCACCTTTCGTCAGGCAGCACCTAACCTGTTGGCAAAGCACCAGCAAGGGCTTACGATGGGCCCAGGTGCCGTACGGGATGACCCACCGGCACGAGGATTCGAACCCTGCCCATGGCTGACCTTGTCCCCGTTCTGATCGGCACCGCTGGCTTCGTCGTCGGCGAATGCTTCGTCCTTGACGAAGGCGCTGACATCGTCGTCGGCCGCAGTCGCACCTGCGACATCAGCCTGCGCAAGGCCACGGCCTATTTGAACGCCCCGCCGCAAGTGCGCGACGAGGACCACGACTTCAACACCGTCTCGCGCCGCCACCTGCGCGTCCA
The DNA here is from genome assembly GCA_964415495.1 of uncultured candidatus Brocadiaceae bacterium. GTDB lineage: Bacteria > Planctomycetota > UBA11346 > UBA11346 > UBA11346 > CAYQAQ01. The sequence continues at coordinate 5,924 of CAYQAQ010000187.1, forward strand.
GGTCACCGCTGGCACCCTCAAGCTGCATGACCTGTCGACCAATGGCTCCTTCGTCAACGACGAGCCGATCAATCAGATGCGCGAGATCAACCTCACCGAAGGCTCCTTCAGCCTGCGCCTGGGCACCCGCGAAAGTTTCCGCCTGACCCGCCTGCCGCAGGACGACCCCCGCGTCATCGCCCAGCGCAACAAACCGACCCAGGTCGAGGACGCTGGCGGCGCGGATTAGCCCCGCCTGACGCCCGCCCCGTCTGACGCCGCAGCGGCGCAGCCGCGCAGGCGGATGAAAGCGGGGCATCGGAGCGAGCGCAGCGAGCGGAGAGCCGAATCGGGCGTGCCGCTGGCGGCGGCGGACCAGCGACGCTTGAGCAATACGAGCAGCGACCATACCGCCGCCACCAACGGCGCGATTGATCCCGTGCACGCGGGGCCGCTGCTGTTTCCGTGTCCCATCATCGGGGCCAGCGCCCGTGCCTGCGGCAACAAGGTGGGTCGCCGTAGATGTCCTAAGCTTAAATTTCACGGTTTTTACCGTG
>CAYQAQ010000188.1:0-5851 GCA_964415495.1 uncultured candidatus Brocadiaceae bacterium
GGTACCCGACGCAGGACGCAGGACGCAGGACGCAGGACGATGTATGCCCATTGACGTTTACAAAGACATGAACGAAGCCCAGCGCGAGGCCATTGCTCATCTCAATGGTCCCTTGCTGGTCGTGGCTGGGGCTGGTTCGGGTAAGACGCGCGTCATCACCCATCGCATCGCCAACATCATCCAGCACGGCACGCGGCCGGACCGCATTCTCGCCATCACGTTTACCAATAAAGCCGCTGGCGAAATGCAGGAGCGCGTCGAGCGCCTGATTCATCTCAAGACGCCCTGGATCACGACGTTCCACAGTGCCGGTCTGCGCCTGCTGAAGATGGAATCGTCGCGGTTAGGTTTCGAACACCCGTTCTCGGTGCTCGACCCCGATGATCAGAAACGCTTGTTCAAGCGCATCTACGAGGATCTCCACCTCGATGCCAAGGTGAACGATCCGCGCGGCGTCATCCACCGCATCAGTGCGTGGAAGAATCAGTTCGATGAGCGTACCGCCATCCGCGCCTCCAGCGAAGAGGAAGTCCTCGCGCTGAAAGCCTGGGCGCGCTACGAGGAGATCGCGCAGAAGGAGTGCCTGCTCGATTTCGATGATCTGCTGGTGTGGCCGGTGCGCCTGCTGGATCGCGATCCCGATCTGCTGCGCAAATGGCAGGATCGTTTCCCCTACGTCTTGATCGACGAATATCAGGACACCAACACGGTCCAGTACCGCCTGATTCGCTTGCTTGGTGCGCACGGCAATGTCTGCGCCACGGGCGATCCCGACCAAGCCATCTACGGCTGGCGCGGCGCGGATATCGAAAATATTCTGCGTTTCGAAAAAGACTTTCCGGGCTGCAAGACCATCCTGCTCGAACAGAATTACCGTTCGACCAAAGTGATCCTGCAGGCCGCGCAAGGCGTGGTCGAAAACAACACCCGCCGCAAAGATAAAACCATCCGCACCGACAATGGCGAGGGGGCTCCCTTGGTGCTTGCCGTCGTCGACGACGAAGTTGACGAGGCGCTGGCGGTGGCGGCCAAGATCGACGGTTATCGTCGGGTCGGGCGGCCCCTGCGTGAGATCGCGGTATTCTATCGCGCCAATGCGATGTCACGGGCCATTGAGGATGGCCTGCGCCGGCGCGGGGTGCCCTATCGCATTGTCGGGGGAACGCGCTTCTTCGATCGCAAAGAGGTGAAGGATTTGTTGGCCTACGCCAAGCTGCTGATCAATCCGCGCGATTCGGTGTCGTTTGAGCGTATCGCCAATACCCCCAAGCGCGGTGTCGGCGAAAAAACCTTATCCGCTCTGCTCGATCTGGCCGCGGATGAACTGGTCGGCCTCCATGAGATCCTGATGAACGATGCGCTGCTTGAACGCATCGCCGTCGGTCGCAATGCCAATCCGCTTAATGCCCTGGCACGCATCTGGCGTCACCTACAGGCCTTGCCCAAGGCGGAGCCGGTGACGGCCTTGGAAGGGATTCTACGTCTGACCGGACTGGAAGAATTCTACACGGAAACCGAAGAGGGCGAATCCGGCCATGAGCGTGTGGGCAACATGCGCGAAGTGCTGACCGCGGCTCAGCAGTTCATCGAGGGCATGCCCGACGCGACGCTCGAAGATTTCCTCGCGCATATTTCGTTGATCACCTCTGCCGACGAATCGAGCGACGGTTCAGTCGATCAGGTCACCTTGATGACCCTGCATGCCGCCAAAGGCCTGGAATTTCCGATCGTCTTCATCGTCGGCCTCGAGCACGGCATCATGCCGATCGAACGTGCCGGCAGTTCGGCCGATCTCGAGGAAGAGCGCCGCTTGATGTACGTCGGCATCACCCGGGCGATGGAGCAACTCTATCTCAGTCGCGCTCGCTGCCGTATGCAGTACGGCAAGACCATGCGCAATCCGCCCAGCATCTTCCTGGCCGAGATCCCGCAGGCGTGTTTGAGTGTGAAAGGCGCCGCCTACGAAGACGCGGTGCTTGCCGATGCCGCAGTGGGCGATGGCGGTCCGCGCCAAGCCTATCCCGCACGTCCGCGCCGGACCACCGCTCTGGCCGATCTGAACCTGATTTCCGGCGCCGACCTCAAACGGCAGCGCGATGTCGGCGTCTATCACGAACAGCAGGAAAAATCGTTCAAGGCCAGCCACGCCATGGCCGGGCAAAGCGACAGTGATCCGCATCCGGTCGATAGCCGCGTCGTGCACAGTATCTTCGGCGGTGGCCTGGTGATCGGCTACAGTGGTCCGGCCAATGATCGTCGGATTAGCGTGCGCTTCGATGAGGGCGGCCAGCGCGAACTCCTGCTGAGTTTCTGCGTCGGCAAGCTGCGCGCGGAATAATCGCAGCCTTCAAGACGTTGGTGGTGCCAGTGATTCGTTCCGTTGCGTCAGTGCGGGCGGAATGAGCGTCGACACTGAGTCGTCATTGCTACGCACGTGATCCAATGCCGAGGTCAACTGGTTGGCGGTGAAGGGTTTGCCGAGAAAACGGGTCCATGGGTCATCGGCCAAGCCTGCGCGCAGGACCTCATCCCGTTCATAGCCGGAAACGAGCAGGACCGGTAAATCCGGATGATCCTGGCGGATGAGCTGCAGGGTGGCCGGGCCATCAAGGCCTGGCATGCGGCAATCGAGCAACAAGGTCGTGCAGCGCTTGCCCAGAACTTTGAGGCGATCAATGCCTTCGTGCCCACCACTGGCCGTGGCGGTTTGGAAACCGAGATCATGCACCATGGCTTCGATGGTTTCGCGGATGAGCGGATCATCATCGACGATCAGAATCACGCCTTGATCGTCGGGATCGGTGGCGATCCGCTCGCGCACACCGGTCGTTCGCCGCTGCGTGGGTGCCACTGTGGGCAATCCGATGGCGAAAGTCGTGCCTTTCCCTGGACTGCTGCGGCAATCCAGGTGGCCACCGGCATTGTCGATGATGCCACGCACAGCGGCGAGGCCCAATCCGTGGCCGCGCTCTTTGGTGGTAAAATACGGCTCCCACATGCGTTCCATGGTGGCGGCATCCATACCGCAACCGAGATCCGTGACCCGCAGCAGCACATCGCGCGGACCATCCGGATTCAGGCTCACGGTGACGATGCCCGCCTGGTCTTCGTAGCTTTCGGCGGCATTCATGATCAGGTTGATGACGACCTGCTGGAATTGGATCTGATCGAAGACCACCGGTGGCATCTGTTCGGCCAAGGCGAGCTCGATGCGTACTCCGGTGGGCAGTCCATGCTGCAGCAAGGTGGTGATTTGGCGGATCTCCTCGGCCAGATCGAGGGGACGCGGTTCGATCGCACCGGAGCCGGCATAGGCCAGGATCTGACGCACCAGCCCCGCCGCGCGGTCAACCGCCATGAGTACGCGATCGAGACGTTTGGCCATGATCGCCTGGTCGTCGACGACTGGCCGCAGCAATTCGGCATTGCCGCGAATGGCGCCAAGGATGTTGTTGAAATCGTGGGCGACGCCCCCGGCCAGCAACCCCAGGCTTTCATGGCGGTGCGCCAGTTCGAGCTGGTGCTGCAGGTGACGGCTTTCCTGCTGGGCCCGCAGCTCAGCGGTCAAATCCAGGCAGATGCCATCGAGGATCAAGCCACGATCACTGGTGCTTGGTCGGCCGTGGACCAGGAACTGGCGTTCGCTGCCATCCGGGTGACGCAGAGTGATCTCCAAGCGTAAGGGTCGCCCGAGCCTGACTTCGCGCTCGATCGCACGCAGCAAAGCACGACGGCTGGCATCGGTCAGTTGGGCCAGAAAAAGACTCGGTTCGCGCTGATAGCGAGTGAGGGGATGTCCGAAGCAATCAATGATGGAAGGACTGGCCAGTTCCGGCACGAAACGGCCCGGGGTGATCAAGATGCGGAAGGCGAGATAGCCAACGGCCAAATCGACCAGGTTGCGGAAATGAGCCTGATTCTCGGTGAGATCCCGATGCTGGCGCTGGGTGAGCACCACCAAGCCGGCGATGAGCGCGGTGCCCATGCCGGCGATGACGACCAGCACCAGTCCCCAGCGCGCGAGAAACGACGGTGCTTGATAAACCAGATCCGGACGGACGAGCGCGGGTATGTGCGCCGATGCGAAGACACCTTGGATCGCGTGGAGGCGATCCAAGGTGATCGACCCGAGTGGTACGACGCTGGCATCGAGCAGGGCCAGCGCATGCGGTGCCTCCTGTTCCAGGCGCAGGCGCAGAGTCGTGCGGTCGGCATCGGTGCCAGCGCTGGTGCTGACGATCGTGGCGATGGCTCCATCGACGTCGCGCAGGGTCGATTCCCAACCACGTAACACCGCGGTTCGCATGCGCTCGACCAAGTCGGGGCGATTGCGGAAGGTGGTGCCGCTGCAGACGAGAGAATCGCCGTGCAGGCGGTCGCCGATGAAACCGAGGGACAAACTGCGCACGCGAGCCCCTTGGGCACTGAACCAGCCCATGTCGACCGGCGAGCTGCCACAGAGCACATCCATGGAGCCGTCGAGCAGTTGTTCACGATGGTTGGCTTGGCGCGGGCGTTCGCGCAGTCGTTGGGCATCCAGCCCAAGCGCGCGCAGCGTGGCGGCCAGATGCAGCAGGGCCGTGCCATCTGCGCTGTCTTCCCACCCGCTGATGCGACTGCCGGGATCCTGCCACGCTTGACTGAGCGAGCGGAAGGGGGAGACCTCGCGCACCAGCACGACATCCGGATTGCGTTGCTGAATCACGGCGACCAGGGCGATATCTTCCCCCGCTGCCCAGGCTACCGGCATGGCGATCCGGCGCAGCGCGAACCAGGGTTCGGGACCATAGCAATCGTCCTCGCTGATCACCGCCTGAATGCCGTGTTCCGCGAAGATTCCCGCCGCCTGACCCAGCACCATGCCCGCCGTGCGGAAACCCGCATCCGCTGGAACGATGATGCGCACCGAATCCATGGCCTGTGCGGTCATCACTGACCACCACACGATTATCAGCAGACGCGACGCCATGGACACCGCGGCAGTGTGCGTCCTGTCGGCTATGGTTTCAACGAGGGAGCCGTGGCCAGCCGTGCAGCCCTTCAGCCGGGTGTGGGTTCTCCTTTAGAACGCCAGCGAACCGAAGACGTAGGTCGACGGAGCCAGCGAATCCTGCAGGGTGAACTCCATCATCATGTGACAGAAGCTGACCTGGAGCAGGGACTCGGTGGTCGGCCACGCCTTCGGTTCTGGAGTAAACCACGGAGCCGTAAGTTTCACCGACCAATGCTTGCCATTGTACTTCATATCCGCTGGACCGTAGATGGTGATGCCCGGCGGTGGTGGTTGAGCTAGGACCTCGATGTCCTGAAAAAAGGCATTGGTGACGGCGCGTTCGCCTATGCATGTGGTGTAGGCGAGATTGTCCGGATTGGCACCCGTCGTGAGCTGCGTGGCGAGTACCGCCGCCTGACGGTAGTGCGCCTCACCGCCTATCAAGCCTTCACCTGAGACATGAGTTTATTGGCGCGTTATGCCTACACCCGTTTGCACGAGCTGTTCCGCAGCCATCTCGGCACCACACCGCTCGATCACCTGATGCAGCGGCGTCGACGTAAAGCCCGCCATCTGCTTGCCCATCACGTTAATCTGCCGGTTCATCACATCGGTTCCCTCTGCGGATTCCCCGATCCCGCCAACTTCAGACGGGTATTCACACAACGCCTGAACCAGACCCCGCTCGCCTGGCGGCGCGCCCACGCGGTGGCGACGGTGGTGTAGAGTGGTTGATTATCACGGTTGGGATCAGCGGCGATGCAACCACGCCAACAACGCGCCGCCGATCGCCAGGCAAGGCAATATCGCGACCAGCAAGGCGGTGATCCAGGTGAGGCCGCCGTCGGTGGCATTGAC
>CAYQAQ010000188.1:5861-6397 GCA_964415495.1 uncultured candidatus Brocadiaceae bacterium
TCCGGCCCAGGTTTTTCAGTCGCGCAAGCAAGCGATTCACTGGCTGGAATCGGATTGGCGCGGCCACGGTTGATCAGCCAGCGCGCGCAATCGACCGCGAGATCCGCGTTGGCGAATTGTTCGCGCGCCAGCACGCCATTGGCTACTGCCGCCCGGCTGCCCCAGACGATGATGCGAGGCTGTTCACCCTGGCGTGCACTACGCGGATCGGGGCGGTAGGTGGCGGCGACGGCGAGCGGAATAGGCCCGCGTTGCGCCAGATCCGCTGGCACGCGTGGTGGCTCGGTCCGCGGTGTCGTCCATACATCGCCGGGTACGCCGATGCTCAAGGTTACCGGCGGCTCCGCAAACGGCGGTAGGCGTCCCGCCTCGTGCAGGCGTTGCAGGAGCTCACCATCGCGTTGCGGATCGAGATCGAGTTGCCACACCGGTGTCGTCCACGGGCTCAGCACCAGGCGGTTGGACTGCGCCACGGTCTGCACCGCCGGATGATTCGCCATCATCGCGGCGTCGACGAGCAAGTTGGCGTAGGGAAA
>CAYQAQ010000189.1:0-6377 GCA_964415495.1 uncultured candidatus Brocadiaceae bacterium
GGCCGTGTATCGCTGGCCACCCAGGAGAGTGGCGTTCCCGGGAGCGGTGTCCGCCGTGTTGGGCGCCTTCGGACGTTCTCGTTCACCCGAAATCGGTCAGTGTGCGCACCCGCGCATTCAACCCCGCGAGCTGTTCCTTCGGGCGGCGGTTCTCGCCGGCGAGAGTGTCCAGCCGTTCTTGTAGCGCGTCTGCTTCGGCGCGGTGAGCATTCTGGCGCTCATCGAGCTTGCGTTTGAGCGCTTCGGCCGTGGTGGTGGCGCGAGCAGCGGTACCGCTGGCGTCGGCGGTCTTCTTTTCGGCTTCACGTAGTCGGCGCGCGAGATCTTCGCGTTCAGCGCGCAGGGCGTCGACTTCGTCGGCGGCGTCGGCGTTAGTGCGAGCGTCGTCGAGTTCGGCCTTCAAAACCTTGATGCGTTCTTCAGCCTTGGCGGCACGCGCCTTGAGCAGGTCGGTCTTCTTGCGTTCGTCGCTGGCCTTGGCGGCCTTATCTGAGGCGGCTGCCAACTCCTTGGTCACCGCGACGAGGCGCTGTTCACGCCCTTCCAGGGATTTCTCCAGGACAGCAGTGCGCGCGGTCAAGGCGGCGATGCGCGCATCCAGTTCTTCACGAATGTCGCCCAGCGTCGCTTCCTGATCGCGGCGCGCCTGCTGTTCTGCCGCCAAACGGGCGCGGGTCTGTTCGAGATCACGGCCGAGATGCTCCACCGTGGCGGCTTCGCGGGCGCGGATTTCTTCGAATTCGGCCCGGGTCTGCGCGCACGCGGCGCAGCCTGCAAACGTTCACGCAGCGCGTCACATTCACTCACCGCGCGGTGACGATCACTGGCGCTTTGTGCCCATTCACGTCCCAGATCTTCGATCTGGGCCGGGGCATTCACGAGGTCGCGTGCACAGCGATCGCGTTCCTGGCGCGTTTCTTCCAGCTGCGTCAGGGCTTCATCACGCGCCGATTCGGCGGCGTCTCAGTGCCGCTCGCTATCACTGAGTCGCGTGTGCAGGACGGCGATGCCGTCAGCGTCGGCTTCCCGTTCGGCCAGATCGGCTTCGGCGGTGGCGAGGCGCTGTTCGAGATCGGCTGCATGCGCGCGCACGGCGGCGAGTTCGCCGGCAAGGCGCGCCTGCGCGGTGGCGCCAGACAGACCGGCCGGAATATCCGCGCTGCCCGGTGGATGCAGGCGGTCGATCAGACGCACGATGTTCTCGACCAAACGCTCCATCGGCTCGGGCTCACCAGGGGGTGGACCTCCAGCAGCCGGGGAGCGGCCGAAAGGTACAAGCGGTTCGGTCATGGCGTCCGTGCAGCAGTCCGACAAGAAGATGAAGCGAAGACCAGGAGCGCAAAACAAAGAAGTGGCGTCGGATCTCCCCGCTGACGCCCTGTAATTATCCCCCACCCCACAGAGGGTCGCTAGGCAAGAGGCGTGGTGGCGGACAGGAACGAGAGGTGTGATCGCAGCTGATGTGAGCCAGGGAAGCCGCTCGCCGGCATCAGCTGGAACCATTTCGCCTAAAGAGCATGGCGCACGGCGACCGCGGGACTGGGTAGCCCTCTGCACCTGGTCCCCGGACGGTGCTGATGCCAAAATGTGCGGCGATGTCGGCGAGGCGCACAGGGGCGACCATATGGGAATGCTACCGTGCGTCGATGGCCTTGCCCATTGCCTCAACGCCGATCCATCGGTCGCGTGCCATCGAAGCCCTCGATGGGGCGCCCACGACTGCGTGGCGTGCCGGCGATCCACGCGCGTGGAGCCAGCGTATGCACACTGCCCGCGCGCGGCGGCGCTGCACCCATGGCCCATTCGTCGTAGGGCAGAGCGCAGCGGCGTCCGGCCAGTTCGGGCGGCGCGGTGATCTCGACGTCGAGCAGGTGCGTGGCCCCGGGGGTGGGATCTTTGACGCGCAGGGCGTCGTGGACTTTGAGCACGCGGAAGGTCCAGGGTTCGTGCAGCTGCAGGGCTTGTTCAGCGCCGATGCGTGGCGTGAGGGGCTGGCCGCAGGCGGTGAGAAGGACCATAAAGGCGATCGCGGCGGAGAGACCGCGCGCGGAGGACGCGCTACTGCCGGCTGAAGCCGGCAGTACGGAAGACCTGCTCACTGGCGGCGTCGGTGCAGCGGGGACTGCAAAGGGTACCGCCGGCTTCAGCCGGCATGCGGGAGGTGGCATGCTACCAGCTTGGCCTCGGCAGCCGGGTGCAAGCCGCGCTTGTCCCGTCGGCCTTGCCACCCAGCATCACGCCCCGCCATGACCCAGCCCGCCGCCCTGCCCATTCCTGCTCCTGCCACCGTGCTCAACGAGACCCTCGCCAAGGACACGCCGGTCGTGCTCGGCCTGCTGTCGGCGCTCGGCAAACGCTTCTACTTCCCCGCGAAAGGCATTCTGTCGCAGGGGGCCGAGGCCAAGACCAAGGCGACGCGCTACAACGCCACCATCGGCATCGCCACCGACGAAAAAGGCCCGGTGTATCTCGACTGCGTGCATCGCGCATTTGCGGGCATGAAGCCGGCGGACCTCTACGTCTACGCGCCGTCGCAAGGCAAGCCCGAGCTGCGCACCGCGTGGCAGGCCAAGCAACGCGCCGAGACGCCGTCGCTGGGCGCGCATCCGACCTCGTGGCCGGTGGTGACCAATGCGCTGACGCACGGTTTGTCGGTCGTCGGCGATCTGTTTTTAGATGCCGGCGACGAAGTGCTGGTGAGCGATCAGATGTGGGAGAACTACCCGCTGTGCTGGGAAGTCCGCCAAGGCGCGCGCATCAGCACCTTCACGCTCTTCGACAAGCGCCTCACCGGCTTCAACCAGGAAGGTTTCATGCAGGCCCTGGCTGAACGCCGTGGCCGCAAGCTCTTGGTCGTCTTGAATTTCCCCAACAATCCCAGCGGCTATCAGCCGACCAAGGCTGAAGCCGGGGCCATCGTCTCCGCATTGACCGCCGCCGCGCAGGCGGGTTCGAAGCTGGTGGTGCTCTGCGACGACGCCTATTACGGCATGTTCTTCGCCGACGACTGCGAAACCGAATCGCTGTTCGGCAAGTTGGCGCAGGCGCACGAAAATATTCTCGCGATCAAAGTCGACGGCGCGACCAAAGAAGCCTTCGTCTGGGGCCTGCGCGTCGGCTTCATCACCTACGGCGTCAAAAATGGCACCAAAGCGGCGTACGATGTGCTCGAAGCCAAGACCAGCGGACTGATCCGCGCGACGGTGTCGAACATCAGCCATCCTGGCCAGTCGATCATTCTGCAGGCCTTGAACGATCCCGCCTTCCGCCCGCAGCAGGCTGAAAAAGTTGCGATGCTGCGCCGTCGCGCCGAAGTGACAGCCCAAGAGTGCCGCAAGCCTGAGTACGCCGATTGCTGGGACGTCTATCCGTTCAACGCCGGCTATTTCATGTGCGTGCGCGTCAAAGGGGTCACCGCCGAAGTCGTGCGCCAGAAGCTGCTGAACGATCACCAGCTCGGCACCATCGCGTTGGGTGAACACGATCTGCGCGTGGCGTTTTCGTGCCTGCTGGAAAGCCAGATCGCCGACGTCTTCGCGCGCATCGCCCAGGCGGTACGCGCCAGCCGCTGATTTGGGCTCCTGGGACGGCGGAAAAGCCGCTCAGGGCACACGCGGCGCAGCGACCGAAGCACGGCGTATCAAGCGGGTCGGCAGATTGCGATTGCTGACGGTCTCGCCCGCCATCAGGCGCACCATGGCATCGACGGCGGCACCGCCGAGCGCCTGCTTCGCCACCTGGATGGTGGTCAGTGGCGGAATCATGTGGGCGGCATCGTCGATGTCATCGAAGCCCACCACCGAGAGGTCGGTGGGAATCCGTAGTCCCAGTTTGGCGGCAGCGGCGTAGATGCCGATGGCGATGATGTCGTTGGCAGCGAACACCGCCGTGGCACGAAGGCCGGTGGCCCAAGCGGCGAGGAAGGCCGCGCAGGTGGTTGCGGGTTCGCTGTTATCTACCTGGCAGTCGAGATCGGCGGGCAGGCCGTCCTGGGTCAGCGCGTTGCGCCACGCGGCCCGGCGTTCGCGCCAGGAGAACAGGGCGTCGCTGCCGCAGGCTAAGGCGATCCGACGATGGCCAGCCTGACGAAGATGGGTCACGGCCGTAGTGGCGCCCCCGACATGGTCATTGGCCATCGACACGACTGGTGCATCGGAGCAGGCTCCGTGGCCAATGCGCACCACCGGCAGACCCGTGGCCTGGGCGGTCGTGACATCAGTGGCGGTCATATCTCCGAACAGGAGCAGCCCGGCGGAAGGTCCCGGTCGATCCCCCAAGCCGCCCATAACGGGGACCAGATCCAGATGCTGTATACGGGCGGATTCCATAGCCCCGATGAGGATCTGGGCCAGCATCGGATCGCCTATCGGGTAGCCGTGCAGCAGCACATGGACGACCGGGGCCTGGATGGCATGGCCACCCGAACTGTGACGGCGGCGGATTGCGTCGGTTTCGATCCGCTGTGGTGGTGGGGGGCGCTCAGTAGCCATGCGGAACCGACCGTGGGACGGGAACGCATGGGATCAAGTGGCCGCCCCAGGATGTTGCAAGGAGAACGGAACCGGATCGTTGGACTTCAGGACTTCCTGCCACCGCTGCGGACGGCAGACTCCCGCTCCCGTGAGTGAACTAACCGCAGCCATTGATGACTTGACCGGACGCATTGAACGTTTTGCGCGTACCGTTGATGCCGAAGGCAAGACGCGTGCCATCGCCGAACTCGAAGAACGCATGGGTGCATCCGGTTTCTGGGACGATCCGGCTAAGGCGCGTGGCGTGGTGGCGCAGCTGAAAGGCATGCGCGCGGTGGTCGATCCCTACCGCGATTTGGCGCGCCAGACGCGCGACCTGCGCGAACTTGCCGATCTCGCTGAATCGGAGAAGGACGAGGGCATTCTTGCCGACGCGGCCAGCGAACTGGAACGATTGAACGAGGCTTACGATGCGCTCGAAGTCAAACTCGCGCTCTCGGGCCATTACGACAATTGTCCAGTCTATATGACGATCAAACCCGGTGCCGGCGGCGTCGAGGCCTGCGACTGGGCGAGCATCCTCTTCCGCATGTATTCGCAGTATTGCGTGGCGGCGGGCTATACGGTCGAAATCGTCGACATGCTGCCGGGCGAAGAAGCGGGCGTCAAAAGCTGCACGCTGCGTATCGACGGCCCGTACGCGTACGGCTATTTCAAATCGGAAATGGGCACCCATCGCTTGGTGCGCATGAGTCCCTTCAACGCCGACGGCAAACGCCAGACCAGTTTCGCCGCGATCGAAATCACCCCCGAGATCGACGAAGTCGACACCGTCGAGACCATTCCTGATAAGGAACTGCGCGTTGACACCTTCCGCGCTGGCGGTGCGGGCGGTCAACATATTAACAAAACCGATTCAGCGGTGCGTTTGACGCATATTCCGACCGGTCTGGTGGTCGCGTGTCAGAAGGAACGCAGTCAGATCGAAAACCGCGGCACCGCGATGAAGATGCTGATCGGTAAGCTCCAGCAGCTCAAAGAGGCCGAGCGTCTCGACGAACTCAAGGATCTCGGTGCTGAACGCGGCACCATCGGCTGGGGCCATCAGATCCGGTCGTACTTTTTACAGCCGACGCAGCGGGTGCTCGACTTGCGCACCGGTTACAGCACCAGCCAAGCGCACACGGTGCTTGCGCGCGACGAGGACTAGCCGTTTTTTGCGCTATTCCGCAGTCACAGGAGACGCAGAGACGCGGAGGATCCGCAGGAGGGCGAGCCAGAGATTTCTCCCTTCTCTGTCTTCTCTCCGTGTCTCTGCGTCTCCTGTGACTGCCTTCGATGGCGTCGTTTACCGCGCGCGTTTATAGAATGGCAGCGGCACCACGTCCGCCGCGCAGAGCGTGCCGCGAATGTCGATGGTGAGCGCGCTGCCGACTTTGCTGTGCGCGGTGGTGACATAGGCCATGCCGATGGCGGTGCCCAACGTCGGCGACAGCGTCCCTGACGTGACGTGGCCGATCGCCGTGTCGCCAGCGAGCACCGCATAGCCCTGGCGCGGCACCCGTTTGTCGTGCATGCGCAGGCCGACCAGCACGCGGTCGGTGCCAGCGCGCAGTTGCGTGAGCACGCGGTCAGCGCCGATGAAGCCACCCGCCGGATCAACGGCAAAGGCGAGACCGGCGTCGATCGGCGTCACCGTGCGGTCGAGCTCGTGGCCGTACAGCGGCATGCCGGCCTCCAGGCGCAGGCTGTCGCGACAGCCCAGGCCGCAGAGGGTGGCACCGGCCGCACGTACGGCCTCCCACAGGGCGACGGCATGCGCGCTGGGCAGAAAGCATTCAAAGCCGTCCTCGCCCGTGTACCCCGTGCGGCTGAGGCGCACCACCGTGCCCTGCCATTCCCGAT
>CAYQAQ010000190.1:0-6360 GCA_964415495.1 uncultured candidatus Brocadiaceae bacterium
CTGCCACCATTCTTCAGGCTGCCGAACGCCAGGCAGCGCGTGAACTCGATGATCTTGGTCTGGCGCGCCGAGGAGATCGCTGACCATGCAGGCTTTCATTCGCACCCTCGCCTTCGGGCTCGCCGCTCTGTGCCTGTTGTTGCTCACATCCGGCATCACGACCTTGCTCGTGTTGCAGTCCCGTAGTGCTTTTTCGCCGACGGCCTTGCGTAACTGGATCCTGACCCCTGAAGAACGTTCGTGGCTCACTGATTACCATCAGCGCGGGGAAGAACCGCCACCCGCCGGTGGCCGGGCGCCGAATGAGGAAGAAATGCTGCGTCGCATCGCGGAACTGGGCGCTGCAGATGAAGCTCACCGCTTGGTGGCGGCGCTGCGTCGGCAAAAGCAATCGCTGGATGAACGACAAGCGTGGTTAGATCGCCAAGAGGCGGAGCAGCAACTTGCCCGTGCTGATCTCGAACGTTTGCGTGGTCAGCTTGATGAGCGCTTGGCCGCGGTGCGCGCTGAGACCGACACGCAACGTGCCGAATATGCGGCGTGGGCCGCTGCCGCTGCGGCCGAGGTCAAACGCATGGATGTGCTGCGTGGTATCGAACTCGAACGCGCCCGTGATCTGGCCAAACGCTTTGAGCTCCAGAAGGACGACGCCTGGGGTGGGCTACGCATCAAAGCCCCGAGCGAGATTGCTCGCTACCTCGCGCTGATGGATGCCAAGCGTGCGGCTCGCCTGCTGACTTTAGCCGGACAGGACCGCGAATATCCCGACCTCGTGCAGGCTATCCATCGCGCGTGGTTGGCACTCGATCTGGAAGGACTCAGCGGCGATCAGATCCCACGCCTTGCGAGCCTGTATGCGTATCTGCCGCCGGGTGAAGTCGCGGCCGGGCTGCGTTCGTCCCCAACCTCTGAAGCGGCAGCGATCATCGCCGCCATTGCCGATCCCCGCAAAGAAGCCGCGATCCTGCTTGCCATTCGCGCCGAAGATCCGGCACGCGAGGCGGAAATCCAAGCGCAGATGCAGCGTGGCGAAGGCGCAGTCCGATGAGCAACGGGATTATCGTCTTCACATCCGCACGCACCGTCAGGCCGCCGGCAGCGCAGGAAATGGGCGGCTGACATGGATATCGCCACCGTTATCGGCCTGATCGTCGGCCTCTTTCTGCTCCTCTTTGCTATTGGCTTCGACAGCCTGCAGTACTTCACTGATGTCGCCTCTCTCCTGATGGTGATCGGCGGCACGACCTGTTCGATCCTGATGAATTATCCACTGTCCATGGTGTTGCGGACGGCCGGCTACATCAAAAATGCCTTTACGGCCAAGGCGGTCGATCTGGGTGGGACCATCGAACAGATGGTGAGCTTTGCGCAGACCGCCCGTCGTGATGGCCTCCTGGCCTTGGAGGGCAAGCTGCAAGAATTGCAGGAACCCTTCCTGCTGCGCGGCATCCAGATGGTCATTGATGGCGTCTCGCCCGATAACGTGCGATCCATCCTGACCATCGATCTGGAACAAATGGCCTCGCGGCACTCTCAAGGAAAGGGCGTTGTGGATGCCCTCGCCGCCGCGGCGCCAGCTTTCGGCATGATCGGAACCTTGGTCGGCCTCGTGCTGATGCTGCAGAATCTCAGTGACCCGAGCAAGCTCGGTCCCGGCATGGCGGTGGCATTGATCACGACCTTTTATGGCGCGGTGTTGGCCAACGTAGTCTTCATTCCCATCGCAGGGAAATTGGCCATTCGCAATACCGGGGAAATCATGGCGCGGCAGTTGATGATCGAAGGTATCATTGCGATTCAGGGCGGTGAAAATCCGAATGTCATCCGTGAACGGTTGGTCAGCTTCCTTTCGCCCGGCAGTCGGCCGGAGAAGAAGTAGTCATGGCTATCCCCAAGGACGAAAAGCCGAAGACACCCGAGTGGATCACGACCTTTGCGGACATGATCTCGCTGCTGCTGACCTTTTTTATTTTGTTATTAACCTTTGCGACCCCGTCGATGGAAAAGCTGTGGGAGCTGCAAGGCTCCATTGATGGGGCCTTCGGCTGGCAACGGCCAACTGGCTCAAGCGATGTGCCGCCGATGCCATTGATTCAAGGGCGTGACCTGCGTAATCCGCAGGCACCACGGCGAGCCAATCGTTTCCGCATTCTCAAAGACCGCGAGCCGGAGGTCGAATTCAAACGTTTGATCGACCAAAGCGGCGTGCCGGTGGATCTCGAACGGATCGGCAACGGCTGGCGGATTCGCCTTGGGGAATTGGCGACCTACCGCACCGGTGAGATCGAATTGCCCGTGCGTACTTATGATTTGCTCGCCCGTATCGGTCGCGAGGTGATCGAAATGCCGTTTTCCATCGCATTGATCGGCTACGCGGGCCAAACGGAAGTCGAAGCCGATGCGGACCAAGCGTATGCTCTGGCGCTGCGCCGGGCACAGCGGGCGGCAGAACGTCTCGCGTCCGATCGACGGACGCTGATTCCGACCTCCCGGTTGGTGATCGCTGGCTATCCGCCGGATGACCCCACTCAGCTCCAGGGCCGTCTCGATCTGCTCTTGGTCGAAGACCAAGTCCGCTCGTGGAGTCCCTGACATGAAACTCCCCGAGGAACAGAAACGCGAAATCCCTGGCTGGATCGTCACCATGAGCGATATGATGACGCTCTTGCTGACCTTCTTCGTCCTGCTGGTGGCAATGGCGGATACCCGTTCCGGTGCCCTGGCTGGCGTAGGTCAGGGCGCATTTGTTCGTCGCGTGCTGCAAGACGGCAAGCCCTCGATCATGCCCGGTTCTGATACGCGATCTCAGGCTCGCTATGAAATGGACCGCTGGTGGGTGCCCAGCCAGCAGGGCGATCCCGATCAGTTGCAGTACGTCTACGAGAAATTGCTTGGTGAGATCCAGCCCCGTTTTCAGCCGCATGAGCTGCTCATCGCTTATGAGCGCAATGGGCTGAGCATCACCCTGGGTTCGCGCATTGGTTTCGAGAACGACCGTCCCAAGCCCAGTCCGCAGGTGCATGCGTTGTTGCGCCAGATTGCCGAGCAGATGCGCCGCAACGATGGTTTGACTTTGCGCATCCAAGGCTATGCACCGCGGGGCGAAGCGTGGAATACCGATCTCTATGATAGTGCACAGCAGGGTTCGCTGGCGTTTGCCCTGCTGGTCCGGTGGGGCGTTGATCCGCAACGGATGAGCTTGTGGGGCTGGGGTTCTGCCCGACCATTAGTCCGCAGCGATCCCAGTGCCCCCGCGAATCGTGCGATTGTGCTTGAACTTATCCCGGAAGTGACCGCCATTGCGGCGGAGCAGGAGTGATCCATGGCTGATGAAGAACCCGAACCCGTTGCCGCACCGGCTGCAGGCCCACGCTCTCCGCTGCTGCCCGTGCTTATCGGTGTGGTGGTCCTCATCGGATTGGCCGTTGGGGTGACGTTGTTCGTGCTGAGCCTGTTCGCTCCGCCCGCGGATGTGGTCAAAGCGGCCGATCAAGCGACGGTCAGTACGGTCATCGATCCCAAGACCACGCGCGAGATCCTGATCGGTGACCTGATCACCAATATCGCCAACCAAGACGGCCGCCGTTATGTCAAGCTGACCTGCGCCGTCTGGATGAGCGCACAAGACGCAGCCCGAGTGACGGGCAGCGGCGGCGATGGCGAAATCCAAATCAAACGTCTCATGCAGATGACGCTGGAAGAACAGCTCAAGCGCTATGAGTTGGCTGATCTCACCGGGCGTGGTATCATCGCCACCCTGACCCAGGATTTCACCGTGGTGCTCGAAGACATGCTGCACGCTCAGTTCACCGACCGTCCCAAGGACCATCGCTTCGTGCGCAGGGTCCTGCTCAATAATCTGCTGGTGCAGTGATGGCTGATCCGGTGCTCACGCAGGATGAGTTATCGGCGTTGCTGGCCGAGGACGAGCCGACCACCGGAGGGCGGCGGGTTGTCGATCACGATTTGACCCGCGCCACGCGCGTGACTGGCGAGCTCCTGCGCCAGCTCAGTCGTTTGCACCAGTCCTTCGCCCAGCGTCTGGCCGCCAGCTTGACCCGAGTGTTGCGCAGCGAGATCACGGTCAGTCCGGGTGGCGTGACGGAACAATCCTTTGCCGCGTACCGTCAGACGCTGTCGGGTGATCCGGTTGCTCACGTCCTGGGGCTCAAACCTTCTGGTGAGACGGGTTTACTGGTGCTCGATGGAGCTCTGTATTCCGGCTGCATTGACCGGCTGCTGGGGGGCACGGGGCGAGCTCCAGCGGAGCTCAAGGCGCTGACCGAATTGGATCGCGAATTGATGGACAGCGTGTTGGGGTCAACCTTGACTGCATGGGCGGGGACGTGGGCCGACGTGTTGCCGATCGAAGCGGAGATTATTCGCCCGGTACTGGACGTCGCGGAGTTGGAAGATCTTCCCAGTGCCGAAGCGGTGTTGACTATGGACGTGCGCGTCAGTGGTCCCGGCGATTTTGCTGGCGGCACCGTAGCGATCACGGTGCCGTTGGTCGCCTTGGAAGAGGCGCTGGTCAAACTGGGTAAGCCACCGCGCTTTGCGACGCCCCGGCGTCCCCAAACTCCAGAGCAACGCCAGCGCCTCGAGCAGGGGGTCGGCACTACCGGCCTGCCACTCATTATCACCCTCGGCACCACGACGTTGACCTTAGCCGATGTGCTCGCCCTGCGAGCCGGTGACGTGCTGGTCCTGGATCAAGGTCCAGCCGATGCCATGACGGGCCGGGTTGGCGGCAAGGTGCGCTTGCTGGCCAAGCCCGGGCGGGTTGGTCGCCGCCTGGCCGTGGTGGTGCAACAAGCGCTGCCCTTGGGGGCAACGCCGACCCCTGGTACGGCGACACCGCCAGCCCCTGTGACTCCTATCGCTCCCACTGCTCCCCGGCCCGTGGCCGGCAAGGAGGCCTCCCATGTCCGATGAAACACCCGCCACAGCTGATGACGGTACGACGCCGGCCACCTTTAACGAATTGACTCCAGGAGGGGGAAAGCCAGGCCCGGCCAACATCGACTTGGTCAAGGACATCGAGGTTCAGCTCAGCGTTGAACTCGGACGGGCAGAGATGCCGATCCAGGACATCCTAGAATTGGCGCCTGGGCGGGTGATCGAACTGGACAAGCTCGCTGGCCAACCGCTCGACATTCTGGCGGGGGGTCGCCTGATCGCTCGCGGCGAAGTGGTGCTGGTGGATGACAAGTTTGGCGTCCGGCTGACAGCGATCATTGATCCGCAGGGACGTGAGGCGGCGGCGAAAGGTTGACGTCAGGGCAATAGGTGGGGTTCGGGCTGAATTCATGACTATTGCCGTAATTTATTCCCGGTATTCCTGACCACCAGACTCCGGACTTCCCGACCACTGGACTTCGCCCCGGACTCCCGGACTCCTATCATGCCCTTGTGGCCGGCGGCCCGCCCCTCCATACTCGCCGTCCAGCACGAGGAGGAGCCGGTGGCTAAACTGCGTTTCCAATATGTTGCCCGCAACGCCCAAGGGCGGGAGGTGAAGGGGAACATCAACGCCGAGTCCGAGCACGAGGCGCAGACCCAGCTTCGGCAGCAGCAGCTGAGCATCGTCACCATGGCTCCAGCCGCGGCCGCGAAGCCGCTGTTCGGTTCGGCGAGTGCTCCCCGACGTGCCAAGACCGCCGAGCTGGCCCTCTTTACGCGTCAAATGGCGACCATGCTAAGTGCGGGTATCCCGCTCATGGAATGTTTGGAAATCTTGTCGCAGCAGACACTCGACCAGAACAAGGGTTTTGGCTTGGGTCTGCAAGAAGTAGCCGACATGGTGCGAGGTGGTTCTGAGTTGTCGGAAAGCATGGCGCGCTTCCCCAAGATCTTCCCGCAGATCTATGTCAACATGGTCAAGGCTGGTGAGGCCTCAGGTCAGCTCGATGTGATCTTGAATCGCTTGGCCGAATTCATGGAAGCGACCGAATCGCTCAAGCGCGAAATCAAATCGGCGATGACCTATCCCGTCATTTCGCTGATTCTCATTTTTGGTATCACCGGCTATCTCTTGGTCGGTGTGGTGCCAAAATTCCAGACGATGTTCACTCAGCTGGGTGGAAATCTGCCGGCAATCACACGGTTCATCATCGGATTGTCCGAATGGCTGCAGAATAACTTACTCACGGTTTTTATTGGTGCGATTGCCGCAGTGGTGGGTTACAAGATGGCCGGCCGTACCAATCAGGGTCGCAAGATCATCGATACCTTCTGGCTCAAAATGCCGGTCTTCGGCCCTTTGCTGCAAAAGGTGGCTATCAGCCGTTTCGCGCGCACCTTTGGCACCCTACTCAGTTCCGGTGTGCCCATCCTCGGTGCGTTGGAAATCGTGGCGAC
>CAYQAQ010000191.1:0-6350 GCA_964415495.1 uncultured candidatus Brocadiaceae bacterium
CGCGCATGAACGGTCGGTTTGCGGTGAACGCAGCGTTTCTCTGGTTCCGTACCAGGTTTCGACCCCGCACACAGGACGCAGGACGCAGGACGCAGGACGCAGGACGATGCGGCCATGACGCCCAAAACCGCAGCCCTTGCTGGCGTCACCTGCCTGCTCTTGGCCCAAGGTTTGGCGTGGTTCGGCCTCAAGCCGTTACGCGCCCAGACGGTCACGGCTGGCGATGCGATTACCGCGGTGCAGCCGGGCGAATTTGCGGGCACTTTGCTGCTCGGCGGGTTCCGCGGCCTAGCCTGCGATCTGCTGTGGATGCGCGCGGTGTCGGCCAAGGATAATCGCCGCTTTTATGAAAGCGTCGCCCTGTTCCAGGCCATCGCGCAAGTGCAGCCGCGCTTCGAGCAGATCTGGGAATACATGTCGTGGGACCTCGCCTACAACATCGCGGTCGAAGTCGATGACGAGAACGGCAAGTGGTCGTGGTACATCGCTGGCCTCGATGCCAGCGTGCGCGGGTGCCGGCGGAATCCGAACAGCGAACGCCTGCTGCGCCACCTCGCGTGGATGTACCACCACAAAGGCGACAACTTCCATCAGCGCGTCATCGATGCCACCTGGGGCCCGCTGCTCAATCCCCTGATCGCCGATCTCAATCATCGCTTGGGCGGCCACACCGTGCTGCCCGACCTCCCGAACGAGAGCGGCTGGACCAATTTCCAACTCAGCGAATTTTTCTACCGCGCCGCCCGGGCTACCGCCGACAACGAAGGCAAGCGCGTCCCCGCCTTCGTCAAACGCATGATCCCGCACGCGATCGAAAAGGATGGCAATCTCTGGCGCAATCGCGGTGAGCACCTGCGCGCCCTGCACCGCTTCCTTGACAGCCTCGAAGCGTGGCAAGTCGTGCGCGACTGGCTCGCCGCTCCGGATACCGACGAAGGCGACACCTACGACAAACAACTGTCGCAGGACGTCGTGCAAACGAACGAAGGCCGCCTGCGCCGCAAATCCGCCGAACTGGCGCGCTTGCTTGCGCCCGATACCGCCACCGGCGAAGCCGCTGCGGAAGCGATCCTGCAGCGCGAGTGGGCTGTCGCGCACACCCAGCTGGCGAAGCCAGGGTGGAAAGCCGCGCATGTGCGCGGGGGGATCATCTGGTTGGATGAGCAGTGAGACGGAGCGATGCGACGAGTGACGCGGGATCAATTGCCATTGCGCTAAGAAAACGGCCTTTTTATCGTGAATCGGGTTTCTGCCTTGATGCCATTGCTCCTCTTCCATCGATAGCTCCGCGTCGATCACGGCATTGCTCCGTATTCCTGTGCGGATGGCTGGTGAAATACGGTTCTGCCGTCAAAGCACTTCGGATACCAGGTTCGGAAGGGCCAATGGCCCGCTCCAACGCCGGTGCCGAGTTTTTATCTCGACCTCGGTGAAATTCATAAATACCTCGGAAATGGTGACGGCGCGCGCGCCTATCACCACACCGCGCCGGTGGGCCTGGTGCATGCGTTGGACGTGGCGCTCGATCTGGTGTTGGAAGAATGCCTCGAGGCGCGCTTCCAGCGCCACGCGGCGGCACAGGCGCTGTTGATCGAACGTCTCGCGCCGCTCGGCTTGGAGCCGTTGGTGCGCCCGCATGAGCGGCTGTGGCCACTGACGACCGCACGCTTGCCGAAAAGCCTTGATGAAGCCGCCGTGCGTCGCCAATTAATTCAAGACCACGACGTCGAAATCGGCGGTGGTCTTGGCCCCTTGGCCGGCACGGTGTGGCGCTTCGGCTTCATGGGTATCCACGCGCGCAGCGAGGTGGTGGAGCGCTTGGTCAGCCTGCTTGGCCCGGCGATGCAGGCGGCGCGCTCGGCCGGTTGAGAAGTCCGCCGTCACCGGAGACGGCGGTTGAAAAGTCCGCAGTCACAGGAGACACAAAGACGCGGAGGATCCGCGAGACGACCAAGGAGGCGAGGCCTTGTCTCCTTGCCTTCCTCCGCGTCTCTGCGTCTCCAGTGACGGCGGGTCCAGGACGCGGAGGAAGATCAAGGACAGACAGCAGCAAGCCGTCGCTCGCCTCCTGCGGATTCTCTGTGTCTCTGTGTCTCCTGTGATTTGCGGCAGCGAAGTCGACAGGGACTTGTCCGTATCGGCCCTTCCCGTCGCGCGTGGCGTTTGAGAATGCCGCCGATGAATCTGCGTCTGCTGATCGCGTTGCTGACCGCGATGCAGTTCACCCATCTGGTCGACTTCGTGATCATGATGCCGCTCGGGCCGCGCCTCATGCGCGATCTCGACTGCTCGCCAGCGGCGTTCTCCAACCTGGTGGCGGCCTACACCATCGCCGCCGGCATCGCGGCGGGGCTCGCAGGGTCGGTGCTCGATCGCTTCGATCGCCGCACCGCCATGCTGCTCTGTTACGGCGGCATGACGCTGGCGACTGCTGCCTGCGGCATCGCGGATTCGTACGCGGCATTAATCGCCGCGCGTGTCGCTGCGGGTGCCTGCGGCGGTTTAGTCAGCGCCCTGGTTTTCGCCATCATCGGTGAGCGAGTGCCGTGGGAACGTCGTGGCCGTGCTTCCGGCATCGTGATGTCGGCTTTTTCGCTCGCGAGCATCATCGGCATTCCGATCGGCATCGGCCTCGCCGAGTTGGGCGCGTGGCAAACGCCCTTCCTGGTGCTGGCTGCCCTCGGCGGCGTGATCTGGATCGTGACCTGGGCGACGCTGCCGGTGATGGCCGAACATCGCACGGCGATCCCGCGGCCGCTGCTGCGCACGGTCGCCGCCGTGTTTGCCGAGAGCGACCATCGCCGCGCATTTGCGCTGACCATCTGCCTGACCTTCGCCGGGTTCACCGTCATTCCGCTGTTGGCAACCTATCTGGTCACCAACGCCGGCGTCGCCGAAGCGCACGTGGCGTGGTTCTACGGCCTCGGCGGTTTGGTCACGGTGGTCACCGGCCCGTTGATCGGTCGTCTTGCTGATCGCCTCGGCAAGCGCCGGGTATTCATCGGTATTACCGTGGCCTCGATCGCGCCGATCCTGATCTGCACACATTTGCCCGTCGTGGCCGAGCCGCTCGCCATCGCGTGTGGCGTGCTGTTCATCACGCTGGTCAGTGGCCGCTTCGTTCCGGCGATGGCGATGATTACCCAAGCTGCCCGCCCCGATCTGCGCGGCGCGTTCCATGCTTATCACACCGCCGTGCAATCGCTGGCTTCTGGGCTCGCGACACTAGTCGCCGGTGTCCTGGTCATCGCGGATTCCACCGGCCGCCTGATCGGCTACGGCACCGTCGGCTGGGTCGCGGTTGGTGCGACGCTGGCGGCGATTCTCGCCAGCTTACGTTTGCGCCTGCCAACGGCACCTGCGGAAGAAGCCAGCGGCCAGAAGCCAGTTGCCAGTAGCCAGTAGCCCAAAGCGAATAGCGCGTCGTCGACTGCCTTCCGTACCGCCGGCTTCAGCCGGCATGAAAACCACCCGCCGAACTATACCGTCTGAATCACCATCGCAGGGCAAGGGCGATGGCGACGCCCCGTGCAAGCGTACATCGCCGCCATGCCCGGATGGAAAAGCGCAGTCGGCAAGCGCCTCGACGCGCTGATCGTGAAGCATATTCCCCAGGTTCACCAAGCCGTGCGCTGGAATTCACCTTTCTACGGCGTTGAGGGCCAAGGGTGGCTGGTCTCGTTCCATGTCCTAACGCGCCACGTGCAGGTGAACTTTTTCTGTGGTGCCGCGCTCACGCCGGTGCCGCCGGGATCAGGAAAAGATCCCAACGCACGCTGGCTCAATATTGCCGAAGACGATGCCTTGGATGAGAAACAGATAACGGCCTGGCTTAAGCAGGCGGCGGGCCTGTCGGGTCGGGCGTCATTTTCGGCGTGAGGCGTGTAGGCGGTTGATGCCAGGAGCCAGGAGCCAGTGGCCAGCAGCTAACAGCCAGCAGCTAACAGCCAGCAGATAGTGGCCGAGAGCGAAATGCCATTGAGCGAATGCCTCTGGCAACTGGCAACGGGCAACTCTCGCGCACATGGTTTCACGCCGCACTGGCATCCCCCTTGCTATCGGTTGCGGTTGTCGCCCCCTTGCGATGATCACTCTGTTGCACGCCGCAGCAAAAACGTCCATCTGGGGCGGAGAAAGGCCGCGTTAGCGTGCAGTGGTGCCCCATATGACCGCTCAGCCTCCGTTTCTGACGCAATCGCAATCCCCGTCGCCATCCGCTGGGCGACGGGCGGCCCCTGCCGCCTTTGCCGAGGACCGGCGCGGCGACGACGTGCATGGTGCTTACGCCACGGTCTTCGACCTCCTCGACCGCTTGCCGGCCGAAGAGCGCGAGCGGCGGCGTGAAGCCATCGATCGTCACTTCCGACGGCGCGGCATTACGTTCTGCGTGTATGGCGATGACGGCGGCACGGAACGCTTGATCCCCTTTGATCCCGTGCCGCGCGTGATTACGGCGAGCGAGTGGGACACCGTCGAGGCCGGCAGCATCCAGCGCGTCAAAGCGCTCAATGCCTTTCTCGACGACATCTACGGTGCGGGAGAAATCTTCAAAGCCGGTGTGGTGCCTGAAGATGAGATCCGCAGCAATCCGTTCTATTGTAAGGAAATGCAGGGCGTTTCGGTCGCGCGTGGCGTTCATGCCCACATCGCGGGCGTCGATGTCGTGCGCACCGGGGCCGACGACTGGATGGTGCTTGAGGACAACCTGCGCACGCCGTCGGGCGTGTCGTACATGCTCGAGAATCGCCGCGCTTTGCAGCGGCATATGCCCGAACTCTTCCGCGCCACTGCGGTGCGCCCGGTTGATCACTACCCGGATCTGCTGCTGGCGGCGCTGCGCTCCTGTGCGCCCGAGGGGGTTGAAGACCCGGAGATCGTGATCCTGACGCCGGGGTCATTTAATAGCGCTTATTTCGAGCACGCCTATCTGGCTGGGCGCATGCAGATCAAGCTGGCTGAGGGCAGCGATCTCTCCGTCGAAGGTGGCAAGGTGTGGATGCGCACCACCGCCGGACCGCAGCGGGTCGATGTGATCTATCGCCGCATCGACGATGAGTTCCTCGATCCCGCTGCGTTCAATCCAGAGTCAGTGCTGGGTGTGGCTGGCCTGATGGAGGTCGCACGCGCGGGAGGCGTCACCATCGCCAATGCCGTTGGCAACGGCGTCGCTGACGACAAGGCGACGTATCTGCGCGTGCCCGCGATGATTCGCTTTTATCTCGGCGAAGAGCCGATTCTGAAAAATGTGCCGACCTGGCGCTGCAGTGATACGAACGAGTGCGCCTATGTGCTCGAGCACCTCGCTGAGCTCGTGGTCAAAGAAGTCAATGGCTCGGGCGGCTACGGCATGCTGGTCGGACCCGCCGCGACCAAGGCCGAGATCGAGGCCTACCGCCAACGCGTGCTCGCCGATCCCAGCGACTTTATCGCTCAGCCGACCCTGGCGCTGTCGACCTGCCCGACCTGGGTCGATGCGGGCATTGCGCCGCGCCATGTCGATCTGCGGCCCTATGTGATTTCCGGCGTGGATACACGGGTGGTTCCCGGGGCTTTGACCCGGGTGGCGCTGCGCGCTGGCAGCCTGGTGGTGAATTCATCGCAAGGCGGCGGCACTAAAGATACGTGGGTGGTTGATGAATAAGCTCAACACAGAAACGAGAGATGTCCTGCAGCCCGCCGTAGGCGCCGCCGTTGCCTGGAGTGCCAGATGCTAAGCCGCCTCGCCGGTAATGCCTTCTGGCTCGGCCGTTATTTGGAGCGCGCAGAAAACGTCGCGCGCACCTTGGGTGTCACCGAACGCTTGGCGCATGCGCCTGAGCATCATCGGCTGCCGGGGCCGCTGTGGACCGAAACCTTGATGATGTGCTGTGATGAACATCAGTTCCGCGAAGAAAAGCATACGCTCGATGCGGGCACGGTGCTCGAATGGTGCTTTTTGGCGCGCGATAATGCGTCCAGTGTGGTCAACTGTCTGCGTGCGGCGCGCGACAATGCGCGTACGGCGCGGCATCTGCTGACCAGCGATGCGTGGGAAGCGCTCAATGGTGCCTGGATCGAGGTGCAGACCTGGGATCGCGCCATCGTTGAGAACCACGGTGGATGGGAAGACGCCTGCGCGTGGGCGACGCGGCAGTGTCTGCTCGCGCGTGGGGCTTTCTTGGAATTGTCGCGCAATGAGCTGCCGCACGTCATTGATCTCGGACAGATGATCGAGCGCGCCGCCTACACGGCGACTATCCTGCAGTTGAGCCCGATCACCAGCATAGGGCGGGAGACCTGCGGATCGGGAACGCCGCTGCATCGGCGCACCGAAGCGACGTTGGCTATGGCTGGCGGTGTCGACACCTTCG
>CAYQAQ010000192.1:0-6342 GCA_964415495.1 uncultured candidatus Brocadiaceae bacterium
GTTGTCTAAGCTCATGGGCTCTCCGGGGTGGCGCGTACGGTAGTGTCACCACCCTCACAACGCACCCGGAATTCTCGAGCCTGACGGCGGTTTTTCCTGCTCGCCATACGTTCACGGTGAGACCGGCAAGTGGCGGCGTCAGTTGCCGTAACTCCCATAATCGATGGCCGGCGCCGAGGTCGCGTCGTCATCGCTGGCTGCCGGTGGGGGTTCCGGTTGATGGATCGCCAAACCGAGACCAGCGCCGGCGATGACCACCACGCCGAGCGTGCGAACGATGATGCCGGTCCACCGACGCCGCGACCACATCGGAAGATTGCCGAGCAGCAAAGCCGATGGAGCGAGAGCAAACAACAGCAGAGCGAGGGTGTCCGGTTTATCACCGAGCCTCTGATCGATGGTCATCAATAGACCAGCAGCGATCACCGCGAAGGCGGCGGCGCCGGGTGCAGCCCCACGCGTGAACCAAGAAGCGCCCCATAACCCACCCAGACCGGCGGCAATGAAGCCCGTCGCCTGGCCTTGCTTGGCGGAAGCCATGATGACGAAAGCCGGTGCCAGCAGGCTGAGCCAGAGCACCAGCGTACCCAGGGCAGACACGGGGCGATCGCCGCGCGCACTGCGTTCCGCAATGAGTGCGATGATGCCAAGCGCCAACCCGAGCGGGAGGTAGATATGCCAAGCGCCCAAGCGCATTGCGAGCGGAACCATGATGCCGATGCCGGTGAGCACGATGAGCAGCGTCGCGACGGCGCGCGGCAACGCGACACTCACCGCCAAGACGATGCCCGCACTCAACAGGATCACGGCCTGGCGATCAAACAAGCTGGGGGGCCATATTCCTTTCCACCCCCACGCCATCCACCACGGCACGCTGGCACCAATCGCCAACAGCAGCACGCCAATACCTGCCCACCAACGGCGTTGATCGCCATGGCAGGAACGGCACGTCGCCAGCAACCCGGCACCAAAGCCGAGTAGGCTGGGGAAGACAATGCCCCACAGGAGTTCAGCGAGAGTGGGCATAGCAAAACTCCTGGGCGCGATGTCGATCGCGCCAACAGCGTTTACGCAGGGTGGGACCGCAGCGCTGGCGTGAGATCGGCGATTTGCCCGACATCACGCCAGTCTGGGCCAGCGAACTTACTTCGTGCCTTCAACCGCAAAAATAATCGTCACCTCATCACCCACCGCGCCGGCGCCGTAGGTCATGCCGTAGTCGGAGCGCTTGATGGTGAATTCACTGTCGAAACCAATGCGCGCGGTGCCGGGCGGGAATTCGCCGACCTTAAGCAGCGTGACCGGAATAGTGATGCTCTTGGTCACGCCACGCAGGGAGAAGTCGCCGGTGACGTGATAGAGGTTGTCGCCCTTGGCTTCGAAGCTCTTCGAGGCGAAGGTCATCTCGGGGAATTCGCGCACGCTGAAGAAGTCGCCGGAGCGCAGGTGTTCGTCTTTCTTGGCGGTGCCGGTGTCGACGCTAGCCGTCTTGATGGTGACGTTGACGGCGCTCGCGGTGGGGTTGGCGGCGTCCCAGGTGATGGTGCCACCGACATCATTGAAGCGGCCCCAGGTCCACGAGAAGCCGGCGTGGTCGATTTTGAACAGCGCAGCGACGTGGGTGGGATCGAGTTTGTAGGTGTCGGCGGCGCTCAGCGCGGTGCCGGTGGCGGGGAAAAACGTGGCGGCAAAAGCCAGGGCGGTCATGGAACGGAACATGGAGCATCCTTGGGTTGGGCAGCGGTGCTGCCGGGTTGAGTCAACAGAGGGGTGTCAGGCGGCCGTGGGGGCCTCAGATGTACGCAGGGCCTCTAAGAGGTGGATGAGCGTCTGCGTGTCGGCAGGACCCAGGCGGTCAAAATGATGGCGATGCAGGGCATCCAGGTCGGCATTGAGAGCAGGGTCATCGCAGAGCGTGCGACCGGTGGCGGTCAGGCGCACCAGTACCACGCGGCGGTCGTCGCGTTGGCGCTCGCGCGCGACCAGGCCGCGTTGTTCCAGCTTGTCGAGCAAGCGGGTGACATCGGGATCGAGGGTGACCAGGCGTTTGCCAATGGCTTGGCAGGGGAGACCCTCGTCACCAGAACCGCGTAAAATCCGCAGGATATTGTACTGGGCCTGGCTCAGCTCGTGACGGCGGAAGACGGTAGTGACCTCGCGGGCGAGGACCTCGGTGGTGCGCACTAAGTTGAGGTAGGCCTCCAACGCCAAACTGGCGAACGGCTTGGTCTGGAGGATTTCACGGGCAAGCAGACCACTCATAGCGGACAACGTATGTTTAAACAATTATTGTCAACACGATATTCCTCCTGCGGTTGGTACGCTTCGTGCCTGCGGGCTGGCACACACGTCAGTTTGACCCATCAGGACCCTTCTCATGACCCAGACCCACGCCTTCCAGACCGAAGTCCAGCAGCTCCTGCACTTGATGATCCACAGCCTCTATTCCGAGCGTGAGATCTTTCTCCGCGAGTTGGTCTCGAACGCTTCGGACGCCTGCGACAAGCTGCGCTTCCAGGCCCTGACCGAAACCGACCTGCTTTCCGGCGACAGCGAACTGGCGGTCACCGTGGTCGGCGATCCGGAGGCGATGACGCTGACCATCACCGACAATGGGCTCGGCATGACCGAGGACGAAGCCAAGGAGCACCTCGGCACCATTGCCAAGTCGGGCACCAAGGCCTTCCTGCAATCGCTCGACGCGGCCAAGGTCAAGGACACCAACCTCATCGGTCAGTTCGGCGTTGGTTTCTATTCCGCGTTCATGGTCGCTGAGCGCATCGTGGTCGAAAGCCGCGCGGCCCGCGTCGGTGCCGAGCAGGCGATGCGCTGGGAATCGCGCGGCGATGGCACCTACACCACCGAGGCCATCTCGCGCCCACAGCGTGGCACCACGATTACGCTGCACCTGAAAGACGATGCGAAGGAGTTCACCGAGGGCTGGCGCATTCGCGCCCTGGTCAAGAAGTACAGCGATTACGTCTCGTATCCGATCCGCAGTCCGAAATACCTGAGCGAAGACGACCAGAAGGCCGGAAAAACCGCCGATCTGGAACAAATCAACGCTGGCGCCCCGCTGTGGACGCGGCCGAAGGACGAGATCACCGACGAGCAATACAAAGCCTTCTATCAGGCCGCATGTCGCCAATGGGATGAACCCGCGACCCGTCTGCACGTCGCCGTCGAAGGAACCCTTGCCTTCACCACGCTGCTGTTCATCCCGTCCGAGCGCCCCTTCGACATGTTCGATCGCGACCGCAAGGGCCTGAGCCTCTACGTACGTCGCGTTTTCATCATGGACGACTGCACCGACTTGCTGCCGGAATACCTGCGCTTCGTGCGCGGTATCGTCGACAGCGACGATCTGCCGTTGAACGTGTCGCGCGAAATGCTGCAGCAGCAGGACGTGGTGCCCAAGCTGCGCAAGCAACTGGTGAAGCGCATCCTGGATCACCTCAACAAGCTCGCGGAGGGCGATGACGCGGACAAGGCGGCCTTTGCGAAAATCGACGCCGCCTTCGGTGCGATTCTGCGCGAAGGTCTGGTCAGCGAACACGACAGCGACCTCAAGGCCAAGGTGGCCAAGCTCGTGCGTTTCCGTTCAACCTGGACCCAGGCACAGGAGCCTGCAGACGATGCACGCCGCACCAGCTTCGCCGATTACATCGCGCGCATGCAGGATGGCCAAAAGGGCATCTATTACGTCACCGCGCCGACGCTTGCCGCTGCCATCAGCGCACCGCAGATCGAAGGCTTCCGTGCCAAAGACATCGAAGTGCTGCTGCTCACCGAACCAGTCGACGAATGGATCGTCGGCCAGTACACCAAGCACGGCGAGCACGAACTGATCAGCGTCGCCAAGGGCGAGTCGGATCTCGCTGACGCGGATGCCAAGCAACGCTTGGAAGAACAAAGCAAGGCCGCGGAAGGTTTTCTCGGTGCGGCCAAAGAAGCGCTCGCGGATAACGTCGAGACGGTACGTTTCACCGCCCGCCTCAAAGACAGCCCGTGCTGCTTGGTCGGCAACGAGCACCAGCCCTCACCATGGATGGAAGAATTGCTGCGTCGCTCTGGCCAAAATCCGCCCGCTTCCAAGCGCAGCTTGGAACTCAATCCCGACCATCCGCTGATCCAACGTCTGCAAGCCCTGCACGGCGCTGGCAAAGGCGATGACGTCAAACGCTGGCTCGGCGTCTTGCGCGATCAGGCCGTGGTCGCCGAAGGCGGCCGCCTGGCTGATGCCTCGGCGTTTGCCAAATCGATCCAGGATCTGCTGCTGAACGCCGTGCCGCCCACAAGCGCCTCCGCTGGTGGATAAGATCAGTAGTGACCGGCGCAGTTGCACGAGAAAACCTACCGGCGTTCGGTAGGTAGCTGGGGCTCTTTGCCAGCGGCCGACGTCTGCCATCCGACATGAACGGCCAGGCCGGTCATCATCAGGGCGAAAAAAAGATGCATGCCCCACCCAGTGCTTCCCCAGCCCACTGGCAAGGAACCAAAACACCCGCAATGCGTTGACCAGTTTTGTGCCCAAGCCACGCCGCTGAACAGGGCCAAGCCGAGGCCAAATACTGCGGCAACCTGCCCTCCAGCTTTTTGCCAAGTCGGTATGATCAGAGCACAACTGGTGCACAGTTCGAGCCAAGGAATCCAGTCTGCAAATAGGAGTGCGGCGGGTCTGGGGAGCAATCCGATTTGGAGGAGCTCATTGCGCAGGAGCAATGGATCGAGGATCTTTCCCAGGCCGGACAGGGTCAGGACGGCGGCGAGTACCCACGCCGAGAGGCGGCAAATTATCACAGCCGCTCCCAAATAGCATACGCCAGCTTCCAGATGATCGTGCAGATAAAACTGGCACCGCACAAAACGATCCAACAGTGGCGGATCACGGGATTGGTCGCTCTGCGAGCGGTGGTCTATTGATGTCCAGCGTTGCATGCACGGACCTGCCAAGTAGAGCACAAGTTGCGAGGAGCAACGGGGGCAGAATGAGTCCTAGCAAAGCACTGCGCCATTTGGAGGTCATGCGCTCATCGTTCTTGGGCGGATAGAGTCGCTAGGGATTCGCTGGCTGAGCCTCGAACTGCCCACTCATTATGCTTGGTTAGATCGGTAAGAATCGGAATAGTTTCAGTAAGTCCTAAAATGCCTGCAATTCGTGCGTAAAGATCCAAGTCGGAATCGTTGAGTCGCAAACCATCGCGGACGACTTCTGCTATCAAGGGTGTCTGATGAATTTATACAAGGTGGTGTGTCCCCTTTATGATCGGGCCGTTTTGGCGCGATGCTTCAGCCGGAATCATCGATTTCCACTGGCGGACTCTCGTCTGACCGGTTCGTCCCTATCCATTGCGCTTGCGATACGCGGTTGGAGTTTCGCCGATGAGGTGTCGAAAGCGGCGACTGAAATCCGCGGGATCTTCAAAGCCGCATTGATCAGCAATGATTGAAATGGGCAAGTCCTGCTGAACCAGAAGCTCGCGCGCCCGGTCTATCCGGCGCTGGAGCCGCCAGGTCCAGGGGGGGCAGCCGATCAGTTCAACGAAGACCCGGCGCAGCGTCGATGCGCCCATACCGACACGCTGGGCCACGGCATCCAAGGACAGCGCTTGGTCTTGGTCCAGCAGGCGGCAGGCGGCATCGATGCGGTCGGCCGCTGGGTGACGACGACGGTCGGCATGCAGATGCAGATCCACGATCAGGTCCAGGGTCGTCAGGAGATTGCGCGCTAACGTTCGCGGGGGCGCCGTTGCCAGCGCGCGAACGCTGCGCCGCCAGCGCTCAGCCACATCTTTATGTAAGCCTGGACGGATGACGAGGTCGTCACCGAGGCGGGGCAGGCCGCCGGAACGCAGCAGGGCCATGGCCTGGGGCGGAACCGCACAGAACAGTGAATGGACGTCCTCTTCGACGGTGAGGGTATGCGGCTGGCCCGGCAGACGGTGGAAGGCATCGCCGGCCTGGATCATCCACGCCTGCCCGTCCTGACGCAGGATGGCTCGTCCGCTCTGCAGCCAGACCAGGGCGAGATTATCGACACAGAAGCCGCCCTGCTGCGTCCCGACGCGCATGAGCTGTTCGCCGCAACGGAGCGCGCTGGCCAGTCCCAGTCCCAAACGACGAGCGCTCTGCATCGAGCGGATCTGCTGGGTCGTGAGCATTCTTGCCATGGTATTCCCGATTCGACCACCATATGGTGGGAGCGGAAGAGCCAAGATTTCACGACCCCACCGCCTGACTGGACACCTCATGCCCCGCCCTGACATCATCCTCATCTGTATCGACGACCTCGGCGCCACCGATCTGGGCTGCTTCGGCTCCTCGTTCTATGAAACGCCGAAC
>CAYQAQ010000193.1:0-6342 GCA_964415495.1 uncultured candidatus Brocadiaceae bacterium
CCGACCCGTATGTCCGGCCAGTGGCGGAAGCGTTACGTCTGCTCGGTCGAGATCCCGCTACCGTCCCGCTGATCGGCTTCGATAATGTGTGGAGTGACATTCCTGATCAACTTGGCCATGGCGACCGGCCACATCTCACCGTCGACCGGCGGAACCGTGAGGTTGGACGTGCCGCCGTTGACCTGCTCTGTGAACGGCTGGAGGGTAAACTGCCTCATGCTGCCCAACGACGCCTGCTGGCTCCGACCATGATCGTGCCCAGTCAATCAGCGTCATCCCATACAAAAATCAGGACGTAACGTGGCATGACCAGTACCGGCCGCATGCACGTCACGCGCATGATGATCTGCACGGCTTTCGGAAACCCGACCGCACACCTCCGCGAGGCCTTACGACGAGGCGCACGATGAATTGTCGATGTCACGGGCGGGCTGTACCGCGACGCCCGACCTGCCGCTGAACGCTTAACGGCGCGCCTCACACTGAACCCCACGGCCTGACCGTCTGCTGCTGCGAGACGATGCAACGGTCGCGGTATGCTGCCTGGTACGGCTGCAGGATGTGATCGCCACCGGCGGTCTGCGCTGGCATGGCCACTCCTACAATGGTGGCCAGGTCAGAACGCGTCGAAAGCGATCAGTTGCGGATCGACGCCGAGCTTGGTCAGCATGGCGGTGCAGGCCTCGATCATGCGTGGTGGGCCGCATAGGTAGAATTCGATCGCCCGCGGATTGGCGTGGGCCGACAGATGCTTGGCCAACACGACGTCGTGGATGAAGCCGGTCGGACCATCCCAGGCATCGTCGGGCTGAACCTCACTGAGCGCCGGGTGGAAGGTGAAGTTACTGTGTTTAGCCGCCAAGGCGGTGAATTCGTCGTGGTAGAAAAGCTCGCGACGCGAGCGGGCCCCATACCAGTAGCTGACCCGGCGGGCGGTGGGCTGGCTACCGAACAGGTGCAGCAGGTGCGAACGGATCGGCGCCATCCCGGCACCGCCGCCGATGTAGACCATCTCGCGTTGGGTCGGCTTGGCGTGGAAGTCGCCGAAGGGTCCAATGCCGCTGACTTGGTCACCGGGCTTGAGGCTGAACACCCAACTCGACCCGGCACCGGGGGCGGTGACACCGGCAGGCGGGTTGGCCAGGCGCACGGTGAAGCGCAGCCCACTTTCGCCAGGTCCGCTGGCGATCGAATAATTGTTGCGCCGGCCGGCCTCCAGCTGCGTGGCGACCAGGTCGAGCAGACCCTGAGAGCGCCACGCCTCGGCATACGGTGCGGGGATGGTGAAATCCTTAAGTGCGATCCGGCCGTATGCCGGGATGTCGAGTTGCAGGTAATCACCCGGGGTGAAGGCAACTGGGCCGTCGAGCGGCTCGAGGGTCAATTCGCTGATAAAGGTCGAGACCAGCCGGTTGCTGGCGACGCGGAAGCGCAGGGTTTTCTCCTCACGCCCACCACTGCCGGCAGCGAGGTTGAGGAACAACGTGCCGTTGCGATTTTCAAGTGGGTAGGAACGCAGGGCCCGACACACCGGCGGGCGTACCGGCGCTCCGCTGACGAGATCAAAACGGCCATTGTGCTTCGGACATTCGATCTGGCGACCTTTGACCAGACCTTCGGCAAGATGGCTATTGCCATGCGTGCAGATGCCGTCGGTGGCGTGGTAGGAGCCCTCTGCGGTCAAATAGAGGGCGTAGGTGCGCTTGCCGTGATCAAGTCGCACGACTTGGCCAAGGGCCAGGCGTGCTGACGGACCAACCGCCAGCCAGCCATCCGCGCTCGGAGAGCCGTCGATCCGGCTATCGGACGGCGCGGTGGCCGCTGGCGCTGGTGCTGGCAGTTCACGCTTCACGCACCAACCGGGCTCCCGACGTTGGCGCAGGATGGCGGGGATGATCTCGCGGAAGGCGTCAAGGATGCCACTATAAGGCTTGGGCGTGTCAGCCTTGATCGCCTCATGCAGATGCGGCAGAGCGTGGTACGGCACCAGTGGGAACATGTGGTGCTCGACGTGGTAGTTCATGTTCCAGTACAGGTAGCGGTTCAGCCAGTTCATGTACACGGTGCGGCAGTTGAGGCGGTGGTCGAGGACGTCCTCGGCCAGACCGGCGTGCTGGGTGTAGCCGTAGATCGGCATCAGCCATGAACCGTACAGCGTGGGCAGGCCGATAAACATCAGCGGCAGCAGGCTGCTGGTGGTGATCGCCACGGCGATGACGGCGAGGTAGATCAGCACGTAGATGCGTGCGCGCAGAAAAACCTTGGGGTACTCGCTGGCCGGGATGTACGTCGCTT
Source organism: uncultured candidatus Brocadiaceae bacterium (assembly GCA_964415495.1). Classification (GTDB taxonomy): domain Bacteria; phylum Planctomycetota; class UBA11346; order UBA11346; family UBA11346; genus CAYQAQ01. The sequence goes on from CAYQAQ010000193.1 coordinate 2,296, forward strand.
CGGCGGGATCAATGCGGCCGAAGCTGTGCAGCACGATCCGGCGCACGTACCCAGTGATGACGAAGACGCAGAAGAACGACAAGGCCAGGTTGATCAGGCTGGGCGGGCGCGGCACGGCGATCTCGGGATCGCGGCCGACGACGTTGGTGTCGCTGTGGTGACGGATGTGGCTCCAGCGCCACGGCGTCGACTCGCGCATGACCATGAACGAGGCGAGCTCGTACAAGGCGTTGTTCATCCAGTCGGTCTTGAAGGCGGTGCCGTGGCTGGACTCGTGCCAACGCGAGTCGGAGGTCGAGGCGTACACAACACCGTAGATGGCGAAGGGGATGATCGCCCACCACGTGCCCCACAAAGCAATGCCTGCCCCACCCGAGGCGGCCAGCAGGGCAAACCAGATCAGCGTATCGCGGATCGCAGGACCATCACGGCGCTCCAGCAGCTGCCGCATTGTCTCGCGCGGGACAGCGCAGGTGTACCAGTCGGCCTCGGCCAGACCGCGCTCGATGGCGCGGCGGGCGTTGGGCCCAGTGAGGCTGTAATCAGTCGCGATGGAAGTGGTCATGGTGTCCTAGGTCGTTGAGAAGCGATAGATGGTGTGCTGAAGGTAGGGCCGTCCAGGCGCGATGAGGAGATCGCTCAATAAGGGCTCGGCACAGCCATCGGGATAGCGTTCCGCCTCCAGGCAGAAACCCGCGTATGGACCATAGGGAAAGCCTGATGGTCCATACAGGGTCCCGTCAAGCCCGATGCCACTGTAGAATTGAAGCCACGGCTCAGTCGTCAGCACCTCAAGAACACGGCCGCTGGCCGGATCTTCGGCACGGGCTGCCAACTGCGGCATCGCCAGTGGCGTCGGTCGCAAACGGTACAGGTCGCCATGCCCATGTTCGATGCGCGCTATCGCCTCGGCAAAGGTGCAGCCGCGACGCAGATCCGCGGGTGTACCGGCAACGGGTTCGAGGCGGCCGGACAGGGTTCCATCAGCGGCAGCCGGCACCCGCGCGTCGGCCTGGATGGCAATACGTTGTTCAGCCACGCTGCAGCGACCTTCGCCGGCGAGATTGAAGTAGGCGTGGTTGGTCAGGCTCAGCGGGGTCACCGTATCGGACTCGGCGCTATAACGCAGATGCAGCGAACCATCGTCGTCCAGCTGACAATCAATGGTGATATCGACCGTGCCTGGGTAGCCTTCCTCGCCATCGGGGCTCCGGTAGCTGAGCCGCAGCGCCCGGGTCGGATCGGCTCCTGGTACGTCGCCCAGCAGCCACGACTGGCGATCGAGTCCGTTCGCCCCGCCATGCAGATGGTTCCGGCCATTATTGCAGGCCAGTTGCCAGGAACGCCCCGCGACCTGGATGCGTCCGTCGCTCACCCGCCCGGCGATACGTCCGACCATCGAGCCGAAGTAGGGGTGGCGGGCCAGGTAGGGCTCCAGATGATCAAAGCCGAGTGTCACCTGGGCTAGACGTCCAGCACGGTCCGGTGCGATGATGCGCCGGATCGTCCCACCCCAGGTCATGATTTCGACCTCCATCCCCAGGCGATTGACCAACGTGCGGCTGGTGACCGTGCGCCCATCAGACAAGGTACCGACGATGCGTTGGTTCATGTCTTAGTGACAGAGCTGACGGCTGGCGCTGTCATCTCCTTCCAGCGCGGCGATACGTGGTCGATAGTCCGCCCCTTGTGGTCCAGGATCACCGAACAAGAGCATGGATCAGATCACTCTGGTAGGCGACCATGGCGCGAACCATGCGTCGGATCGCATCGCGGTCCTTCGGTACCAGGGCATCGAGCAGCAAGGCCTCGACGATGAGGTCCTCGTCGTAGCTTTCGCAAGCTCGGGCGAGCAGTTCCTGCTCCTGGGCCACCCGGGCGACTTCGGCCGTAAACGAAGCCGGGAAGGAAACCTTGCGACGTTCGATGCGCCGGTTGCTGATAGTGCAATACACCTCGATGTTGGCAGCATCGGGAACGCCAGCGATGGCTCCCTGATTGGCCACATTCAGGTGGGTGGCAAACGTGCTGCCATGGTGCAGGGCTGAGATGATGCGATTGAGCGGCTCGCGGGAGGCGGAGATCTGCCAACTTGCCGGGCCGTGCGTAGCCGGGTTGGCGATCGCGTCATCGAGGGTGCGGCTCAGTGAGGTGAAGGCGTGGTCCGCGCGGTTGGGGTTGGCCGGGTCGACTTCGCCTGGCATGGGGTCGATGCCCCAGGTCCGTCCGAAGCCGTGTTCGCGGCAAAGGAAGCCGGGCACGAACTCAGCCGGATGGCGCTGGCAGTTGCCGATGTAGACACCATAGCGATGGAAGAACATCTCGCGGAACGCACCGTCTGACAAGCGTGGAAACAGGCCTGGAATCGTGTCCTGGGTATAGGTCCGGCCACTGATGGTGATCTCATCGGCGGCCACGAAGTGGTTGTTGCCCGCCAGTTTGACCGAGACCTCGGCACGAGGAACCTCAAGGGTGCGGGCAATGATGTTTTCCGTGTCATCGAAACCATGACAGAATCCGAATACCTGGATGCCGGGTACACGCCCCATGGCGCCACTCAGGACATTCATCGGGTTGCTCACCTGCAGCACGGTGGCGCCAGGCGCCCCGACCCTGGCCAGGGTCCTGGCGATATGCATCAGGGGTGGGGCGTGGCGCAGGGCGCGCATCGCTCCACCGGGCCCGACGGTATCACCGACCGCCTGGTAGATGCCCCAGGTCTGAGGGAACATGGCGTCAAAGCGCCAGAGATGGTCGCCACCGACGCTGATACCCGTGATGATGTGGGTCGCCCCGCGCAGGGCTGGCTCCAGCTCGTCCGTGGCGGTCAGGGTCTTGCGCCAGCCATGTATTTCCATGGCAGCAACGAGGTAGCGATAGACCAGCTGGAGCCGCTCGCGGTTGATGTCCATGAGCCGGATCTCAGCTCCGTCAAGGGTTGGATCGAGCATCAGGTCGAGGGCGATCCCCCGCCCCCAGTTGATCGAACCGGCGCCGATGATGGAGATGATGGGATGTTCAGGCATGGTCATGGTTGGTCCTCGATGTTCAGAGCCTAGCCAAGCGGGTCCGGCTAGGCTTCCGCTTCCCTACCCATGATTATCCCAGAATCTCCGATCATGCACCCCGGCGACGATCCAGATCATCATTCCAGCTACGGCCTGCGCCTGTGGAGCTGCACCCCAACCTGCATGGACCGTTTCCATTTGCATGCCGACCTCGAGCTCAACCACATTGATCGCGGCGGCCTGGATTACCTGATCGGGGGCCGCCCCTGGCGCATGGAAGCTGGGCATACGGCCCTGTTCTGGGCCGGCATCCCGCACCGGTTAATGGCCGTCGATCCCGGCACCACCGGGATCTGGGGCACCATGCCGGTAGCTTGGCTGCTTGGTGAGGAGGCACGCTCGGTCGGCCAGGCTCTGCTGGCTGGACGCCTGCTGGGTCGCCAGGAGGTCGACGACGGGGTCTTTCTCGGACGCCTGGAAGCGGCATTGGCATTGGGTGGGTTGGATGCCGCCGAGGCGCGCTGTCTGCTCCAGGCGCGTTGTCTGGCCTTGGCCAGGGATGTGGTGCCGCGCCGCATCGCAGCGCCAGCCATGCCGCGCAAAGGTCAGCGTGGAAACGCCTTGCATCACGTGATGCGTCTAGCGGAGCACCTTGCCGCCCACGCCACCGAGGCGGATCTCAACATCGAAGCCGCAGCCACGTCCTGCGGTTTGACCCCGCGTCACGCCTCGACCCTGTTCAGGCAAGCGGTCGGCATGGGCCCGCACCTCTACCTGACCACCCTGCGGGTCGCCGAGGTCCAACGTCGTCTGCTAACTGGATCGGAGCGACGTATCCTCGACTTTGCGCTTGATGCCGGCTTCGGCTCCTCGAGCAGATTCTACGCCTCATTCCGCGAGATAACCGGATTGAATCCGGTAGCCTGGGTGCGCAGGCATAGGCATGGCACGACGCAAACCACCATGAACCGTTTAACCTCAAAAACGCACTTCCCCACTCGTAGAACGAGCGAAGTGACGAGGTCCCTTTAGGCCCTTT
>CAYQAQ010000194.1:0-6299 GCA_964415495.1 uncultured candidatus Brocadiaceae bacterium
GAGGTCCCATGTCGCGTACCCTTTTACTACCCCTTTTGCTGCTGCCTCTGGTGCTGCTGTCAGGCTGGGCGAGCGCCCTGGAGACCCCCCTCACCGTGGCCAGCCCCACTGGCCAGATCGCGATCACGGTCAACCCGACGCTGGGCACCATGACCATGTATCGACTCAACGGGGTCGGCACCTTGGATCGCAAAGGGTCGGCGAACTTCCTCAATGACATTGAGTTCTTGAAGAACTACATCGTCGCCGACCGGGAAGAAGACGTCTTTTCGGCCTTGCGCGTCGGTTATGGCAACAACAAGCCGACGCAGGAAGAGTGGTTGCGTGACGTGCTCGGATCGCTCAAGCAGACCCGCAAAGCTGAAGAAGCCGGCATCCTGCCGTTACTCACCCGCGCCCGTAACTCCGAGGCGGAGTTCTGGAACAAAGACAACGCTTATGACGGCGTGGTGCGCGCGGCATTGGGCAACAATTACCTCATGCTCGTCGTGCCGGCCAAACGGACCGTGATGTTCTACGATACCCAGAACGAAGGCTTCAAGCTGGTGGCAGTCACCACCTTCAGTCCGCTGCTCTATTTACCGCATGTATACAATTCGACCCCAACTCCCGCGGACCTGCTGAGCCAATTGCCGAGTGACATTCAAGAAGAGCGCCGCAAGCAGATGGAAGAGCAGATGGAGGCCATGCTCGAACAGCCGGGCCAGACCATCGCCACCAAGCCCAGCAATGTGTGGGTAGCAGCGGCCTCAGGCGAAAAATTCATCATCGTCGACATCGCCAATTCGCGATTGATGAGCTATGAGTACGCAGGCAAAGACCTGTTCGTCCGTGCGGTTCGCAACATTGAGGTCGACATGATGATCCCTTCGGCGTTCAAGAGCACTCCGGATCTGCAAGGCGCTTACCGCGCCTTCTCGACCAATCGCAAAAATAAGGCGTTCTTGGACAGCGAAGCCATCACCGACATTATCGACTTCGAAACCTACGTGCAAAGCCGTCAGGCCAGTGCGGGAGCGGGTGGCAGTGCGGCTGGTGGCGCCAAGACCAGCCCCGTGCAGCTCACCACCATTTACAATACTGGCGATCTCATCGTTGATTTCACCGATCGGCGCAAGGTCTTGACCTATCGCTTCGGCGGTGGCAATACCGTGATCGAGTTGCGCAGCATGCGCGACTACACCCTCGATGCCGGCATTGCCTTGATCGAAACCGAAATCGCCAACCGCGAATATGGTGTGAAGTTTTTGAACGCGGCCAAGAAACAGAAGGGCCCAGCCATGGCTATGCGCTTGGTGCAAAGTGCCCTGCGCATGAACCCGCCGCTGTACCAAGCGATCGAAAAGGACAACCGTTTGGTGCGCGCGATCTCAGGTCTGCCTGAATATCCCGCGGCTATTGAGGCCGCGATCGCGGCTACGCAGAAAATGCAGGCCGATCGTGAGGCGCGGATCGCCGCCGCCAAGGAGCGGCGCGAGAAGAAAGCGGGCGGCGGACGCTGAACGGTTGATGGTCGTCGAGTGTGAAGTCGCGAGTCAGCGCTTGAGCCGACGCGCGACTTCGCGTTCAACGTCGCGTTGCTGAGCGCGCTTGATTAAATCGTGGCGTTTGTCGCCACGGTCCTTGCCGCGACAGAGACAGATGACGACCTTGGCCCAGCCTTTGCGAAACTGGATGGATTCCGGCATCAGCGTCAGACCTTTGGCCTCGATCTTGCCAGCGATGCGATCGATTTCGGCGCGTTTCAACAGCAGCTTGCGCGGTTGGGCGGCCTTGTGACCGAAGGCTGCCGCCTGCTTGTATTCGCCGATGTGCATATCGTAGAGCCAGCATTCGCTACGGCCGTCTAGACGCGCATGGGCTCCCGCCCACTGCACATCGCCGGCGCGTAATGATTTGACCTCGCTGCCCATGAGCACCAAGCCCGCTTCCCAGCGGTCGAGAATTTCGAAGTCGTGACGCAGCTTGCGATTGAACAGTACTTCGACGACTTCCGCGGTCGCCGGCTTGCTGCCGCCCTTAGCTCCGGTTTTGCTGCCGGTCGCCATGTCAGCCGTTCGCAAGGAATGCGTCGACCACGGCCGCATCCGCACAGTCGGCCTCGACCAGCCGACCGATCTCGCAGCCATCACGGAAGCGCACTAAGGTCGGGATGCGGGCGAGGCGCACGCGCGGGTGGAGCCGATAGGGGTGATCATCGACCTGTTTCCAGGCCGAGCGCAGCCCAACCGGGCATTCATGGCAAGGCGTGTGCGGGGCGAGCCGGTGGATGGCCGCACGCAGGACGGGATCGGCAGTGACGCAGTCGGGGCACCAACTGGTCCCGCTATCGGGGTCCTCGGAACCGAAAAAGAGCAGCAGGAGCTCGCCCGGCGCCGCCAACAGCGTCTCGAGGCCAGACAAAAGATCCGCGGGGTCGTTATGGCGCACGAACGGCATGGGCGCGCACGGTAGCGTCCTGACCCGGGTGCGCCAGCCGCACCCGGTCGGTCTCTCGTGCACGGATTGTTGCACATGTCGCGCGCGCATTGACAGCCCCCCTCCGCTGGCCAACCTCTCTCGTTAGAGGCATGTCTCGCTACACACTGGTATTGCGCGCTTGTTCCGAGGAAGGCCAACCTCATGTGGCCCAGTTCCTGGGTAAGGCATTCAGCCTCAAAGAATCGACCTGCGCGACCATCGCGGCCTCAGCGCCGATCGCCCTGCTTCCCGAGCTGAGCGAAGAGCACGCTGCCGTCTGCCAATTGATCCTCGGCGGTCTGCATCATCCCGGCGTGACCATCGAATATGTCAGCGAGGCGAGTGCCGATCTGCCCAAGATCGATTGGCCGCGACTGCCCGCCATCTTCAAGCGCGACCTGGATGATTATGTGCGCGATTACGCCGGCCTCGCCCTGGCCTGTCCGGATTGCTCGGCCGCGCACAGCTTGCTGACCTTGCTCGCCCATCGCCTGAGCGCGCGCACTCCCGGAAGCACGACCTCGATGTATACGCCGCAGAGCGCGGCAACACTGAACCATGAAGTCGGCGCCACCACCGGCCATCGCCCGGCGGCTAGCGCGACCAAGGAATTCAAGGGCGCGCACCTGCCCGAGATCACGCCGTTCTCGACACCGATCTTGCCGTCCAGGCACTCCGGTTCGCGGCCCGCGGTCAACCGGGAGCCCTCGGATCCGGTGCTGGTGACCTCCGGCACCGACACCGATGCGGTCAGCCGGCTCAATGAACTGTTCCCCGATGATGCAGGTGGCGGGCAGTTCATGCCCGACAACAACGACATCACCAGCATCTTGAATCGCCTGCTGCCCGATGAAGAGGGCAACGCCCAGGCGGCCGGCACCGGTTCGTTCTCGCGAATGACCGCACTGCCCAGCAGCGGTCATTCGCTCTTCCTCGCCAAGATCACCGACAATGCCCGCCGTGAAAAAGCGATCCCATTGATCGCGGAAATGGCCGGCGTCACACCAGAAGAAGCCGAAGTGCTGTCGAAAAAAGTGATCATCCCCGTGCTCAAAGGCGTCTCCAAAGACGAGTGCGAAGCCGGCAAGCAGAAGTTCGCCAAGCTCGGCGTGCTCGCGCGCATTAAGGGCGCCGGCGAGCGCTAGCAGAAGACGGGAGCTGGAAGTCGGGAGACGGGAGTCCTGGCGGTCGCACTGCGGGCCATGCACAGAGAGCTCCGGTCGAGCTGTCTCGGGCCAAGCGGAGGCTGGCGCGCCTCCCGGTTGGAAAAGACGGGAGCTTGAAGACGGGAGACGGGAGTCCTGGCGGCTCTCGGTGGGCCTTGGGCACTATGTGGCTGTCTTACTGACTCCAGCAGAGCGGACGCTGGTGCGTCTCCCGTCTCCCGTCTTCCATCTCCCGTCTTTATTGACTGGATCAGAACAACGCGCCACGCAGGCGGCGGATCGCTGCGGCGGGATCAGGGCTGGTCATGAACGTTTCACCGACCAGGACGGCGTCGACGCCGGCTTGTTCGAGGGCCTGGCACTGGGCGCGTTCGCTGATGCCGCTTTCGCTGACCACCACACGATGCCCATCGACCAAGCCCGGCAGCAAATCGAAGGTGGTTTGCAGGCTGAGAGTGAAATCTTTGAGATTGCGATTGTTGACGCCGATGAGATCGGTGCCGACGCGCAAGGCGCGCGCGGCTTCGTCGGCGTCGTGGACTTCGACCAGCACGTCCAAACCGATTTCACGTGCGAATCCATCGAGGTCACGCAGGCGGCCGTCTTCCAGGCATGCGACGATGAGCAGCACGCAATCCGCGCCAGATAGGCGTGCCTGCGCGATCTGGCGCTCATCGATGATGAAATCCTTGCGGATGATCGGCACCTGTACTTGCGCGCGCACCGCTTCGAGATGGGCGAGATCGCCGTGGAAATAGTCGCGATCGGTTAACACCGAAAGACAATGTGCGCCACCGAGAATATAATTGAAAGCGATCACCACCGGGTCGTAGTCGGCACAAAAAATACCCTTCGACGGGCTGCCTTTTTTACATTCGGCGATGACATGCACGCTCTCATCCGGAGCGCGACGCAAAGCGGCGCGGAAGCCACGTGTGGGCGCCAGGTCACGCAATGCAGCGCGATCAAGCGGCGGCAGGCGGGTGATTTCAACCAGCTTGGTGGCAACGATGCGATCGAGGATATGCGCACTCATGGCTTCTTCGCATTCTTCAGGCGCGCTTCGCGGTCGGTCTGATGGGTCAGGGCATCGAGAAGCAGCACCTGTCCTTGATCCAAGGTGTCGGCATGCGCGACTAGCCACACCAGCAGGCGCGGCGGTTGCAGCCCTTCGCGCCGATGTTCGAGCGCAAACAGCGTTTCACGCGCTTCGCCGACGACCTCACCGACGCGCAGGTCGCCGGAGCGGATGGCGTTCTGGCGCTCGACCGGGCTTTGGATGGCCAGCAAGCCTGCTTGGTCATGCAGGGCACGTTCCGCCGGGACCTCGACGCCCATCGCGACACAGGTCACCTCGATGGCGGCGATGAGCTCGGCCACGACCTCGCTTGCGAGCTTCGGCGGTGCTTTGCAGCCGATCACGGCCAGGAGCAGAAGGATGAGAACCAGGGTGCGCATGCGGAGGCGCGATTGGATCGTCTCTTTCAGCGTTCGGAAGTCCGGATGTCGGGAGCATTGCCCCGGTCCAGGCGGAAGTCTTCCGGCACAGGTCGATGGCCGTGGTGACGCCAGACGATAAAGCAAACGTAACCCGCTTCCCGCCCATGCCCAACGACCTTGAGACTTCCGGACCTCCGGACCTCCGGACTTCCGGACTGCATCTAGGCCCCTACTGGTTTCTGGCCCGACTGACCTTTCTCAAGCTGATGGCCTATCGCATGCGCTATGTCACCGGCATCGCGACCTATGCGGTGTTCGTTGGCGGCCAGTTTGCGATTTGGCAAGCGATCTATGCGGCGCGCGGCGAGGGCGAGGGTGGCACCGTCGGGGCCATGACGTTTCCGGAGTTGGCCACGTATTTGGCGGTCGGCTACATCGCCCGTTCCGCGTATTTCACCAACACCGACAGCGAGATCGCCGAACGCTTTCAGAGCGGCGATGTCACACTCGATCTGCTCAAGCCGCTGTCTTTTCACGGCCAATGGCTGACCCAGGCTGCCGGCGAGACCGTGTTTCGCGTCGTCTTCTTCGCGCTGCCCATGGCGGTGATTTTAGTGCCTTTGTTCGGCGTCCTGCCCCCGCAGGGTGATGGCTGGTGGCAATTTCCGCTGCTGTTCGTGTGCGCCTTCCTGATCAACGCCGAACTGAATCTGCTCGCTGGCACCATGAGTTTCTTCCTCGAAGACATCACCGGCTTGATGAGCCTGAAGCGCAATCTGCTCATGCTGCTCTCTGGGCTTATGGTGCCGCTGCACTTCTTGCCACCGGTCATCGCCGAGACCACCTCGCTGCTGCCTTTCGCGCTGATCAGCTACTTCCCGACCATGGCCTATGTCGGCAAGATCGGCGTGGAAACCCCACCGATTGCCGAGGTGCTGCTGCTGGCATTGGTGTGGTGGGCGCTTTTGCGCCTTGGCAATATGGCGCTGTGGCATCGGGCGCGAACGCGCTTGGAAGTGCAAGGCGGTTGAGGTTCAGGAATCTGGCATTGAAGTCGCGGATCACATGGATTTTCGCCCGCACTCGTCGTTCGTCCTTCGTCCCGCATCGGTCGTCGAATCGCTCCGCATCACTGAGCGGGGGCGTTAGACGAGACGGCTCTTCCGTTGAAGAACCCCTGGGGCGGCTCCTTCTTCCGCCCACCGTACCCCTCGTGCTCGCCGTCAAGGCTGC